>NC_009441.1:1829061-2133905 GCF_000016645.1 Flavobacterium johnsoniae UW101 | reverse complement strand
TCTTTTCCTAAAATTCTTTCACCGCTTTCACGTTCAGCATTAGCTTCAACTTCTTTTACATTTGGGTGAAATTTATTGTAGAAATCCTGCATCATGATTGCCCAGTCGATATTTCCTTCGGCAATTTCATCAAAATCCTGCTCAACTTTTGCAGTAAAATTATAATCTAAAATATTCCCGAAATTCTTAACTAAGAAATCTGTTACGATAGTACCAATATCAGTAGGAACCAGCTTTCCTTTATCAGAACCAGTATTTTCTTTTAAAAGCTTCTCACCTACTTTACTATTTTGTAAAGTCAACTGTGTATAGTTACGTTCCTGCCCTTCAAGCGTTCCTTTTTCAACATAATTTCTATTGATAATTGTTGAAATAGTTGGTGCATAAGTAGACGGACGTCCGATACCAAGTTCCTCTAGTTTTTTAACCAAAGATGCCTCTGTATAACGTGCAGGCGGTCTTGAATATCGTTCTGTAGCTGTAATATAGTTATTAGCCAGCTTTTCGTTTACTTTTAAAGCCGGAAGCATTCCTTCTTGCTCTTCCTCATCATCATCATGACCTTCTAAATACACTTTTAAGAAACCTTCAAAAAGCAAAACTTCTCCAGAAGCTGTAAAAAGCTCATCATGATTATCAGCTTCTATTTTTACGTTTGTTCTTTCAAGCTGCGCATCGCTCATTTGAGATGCTAAAGTTCTTTTCCAGATCAAATCATACAAACGAGCCTGATCACGATCGATATTTACAGTATGGCGTGACATATCAGTCGGACGAATTGCTTCGTGCGCTTCTTGTGCTCCTTTACTTTTTGTTGCAAAAATTCTCGGTTTAGAAAATTCTTCCCCGTAAGATTTTATGATTTCTGCTTGTGCAGCATCCATTGCTTCTTTAGAAAGATTTACCGAGTCGGTTCTCATATAAGTAATAAGTCCCGCCTCATATAAACGCTGTGCTAACTGCATGGTAATTCCAACCGGCAGGTATAATTTTCTTGCTGCTTCCTGCTGCAACGTTGAAGTTGTAAAAGGTGCTGTTGGAGATTTTTTGGTAGGTTTAGTTTCTAAATCAGCTACCTTATATTTAGAACCGATGTTTTTGTTTAAAAAATCTTCGGCTTCTTTTTTTGTATTGAAGTTTTTTGGCAGTTTTGCTTTAAAAGCTTTTCCAGCTTCGTTTACAAATTCAGCAACAATTGAATAGGTTGCCACTGCATTAAAACTTTGAATTTCGCGTTCTCTTTCAACAATCAAACGTACAGAAACAGATTGTACACGACCTGCAGAAAGTCCGCCTTTAATTTTTCTCCATAAAACCGGAGATAATTCATAACCCACTAAACGATCTAATACTCTTCTCGCTTGCTGCGCATTAACTAAATTATAATCAATTTCTCTTGGATTGTCAATTGCTTTAAGAATCGCAGATTTTGTAATCTCGTGAAAAACAATTCGTTTGGTCTTTTTTGTATCCAGTTTTAATTCTTCCGCCAAGTGCCATGAAATAGCCTCTCCCTCGCGGTCCTCATCGGATGCTAACCAAACCGTTTCGGCATTTTTAGATAGCGATTTTAGTTTCGTTACCAAGGCTTTTTTATCCGGGGAAACTTCATATTTAGGTTTAAAACCATTCTCTACATCTACCCCTATTTCCTTGGATGGTAAGTCTGCTATGTGACCATAACTTGACTCCACCTGAAAATCACTCCCAAGAAATTTCTCGATCGTTTTCGCCTTTGCAGGTGACTCCACTATTACTAAATTCTTTGCCATTGCTCTTATTTTCTGCAACAAAAGTATTTATTTTTTTTAAATATTAACCTTACGAATGCATTTTTGAGGTATTTTGATATTATGAAACTTAAAATTGCAGATTTATCTGTAATATTCTGCATTATATATATAGGTATAACTTTTATCAGATTCTAACCAAGAAATTTCTTTATTTTAGAATTCCAATTTTAGATTCAAGATTATCTCATCAAAATCTTTTTCGTTCTACAATCTATAATCTACAATCTATAATCTGCAATCTAAAATCTAAAATTCTTTTCTGCCATCTTGTCATATTGACCGTATTTACGCTATCTTTGCACTTTGAATTTTTACAATGGAAAAGATTATTGAAGAAAGCAAACAAGGTGAAAGTCTTGTTTTAGAAAATAAACCTGAGAATACTAAAAAACTATTTATAGAGAGTTACGGCTGTGCGATGAATTTTTCGGACAGTGAAGTCGTAGCTTCCATTTTGTCTGACGGAGGATATAACACTACTTCTGTTTTGGAAGAAGCAGATTTGGTTTTGGTAAACACTTGCTCAATTAGAGACAAAGCTGAACAGACTATTCGTAAACGTCTTGAAAAATACAATGCTGTAAAACGCACAAATCCGAAAATGAAAGTGGGTGTTTTGGGCTGTATGGCCGAGCGTTTAAAAAGCCAGTTCTTGGAAGAAGAAAAAATAGTTGATCTTGTTGTTGGTCCTGATGCTTATAAAGATCTTCCAAATTTATTGGCCGAAGTTGAAGAAGGACGCGACGCCATCAATGTAATTTTATCAAAAGAAGAAACTTACGGAGATATTTCGCCGGTTCGTTTAATGAGTAACGGAATCACCGCTTTGGTTTCTATCACCCGTGGATGCGATAATATGTGCACGTTTTGTGTTGTACCTTTTACACGCGGACG
Organism: Flavobacterium johnsoniae UW101; assembly: GCF_000016645.1. NCBI lineage: Bacteria > Pseudomonadati > Bacteroidota > Flavobacteriia > Flavobacteriales > Flavobacteriaceae > Flavobacterium > Flavobacterium johnsoniae. The sequence continues at coordinate 2,131,218 of NC_009441.1, read as the reverse complement.
CGAACGCAGCCGTGAGCCTCAAAGTATCATGGCTGAAATTCAGGATTTATGGAGCAAAGGTTTTAAGGAAATTACACTTCTTGGGCAAAACGTTGACAGTTACCTTTGGTACGGCGGCGGTTTGAAAAAAGATTTTGTAAATGCTTCTGAAATGCAAAAAGCAACTGCTGTCGATTTTGACCAATTATTAGAAATGGTTGCTGTTGGTTTCCCTAAAATGCGTATTCGTTTTTCGACATCAAATCCGCAGGATATGCACGAAAGTATTTTGCACGTTATGGCAAAATATCCAAATATCTGTAAACACATTCACTTGCCAGTTCAATCTGGAAGTAACAGAATTTTAAAAGAAATGAATCGTCTGCATTCTCGTGAAGAATATATGGCTTTGATTGATAAAATTAGAGCTATTGTTCCAGATGCTTCGATTTCGCAGGATATGATTGCCGGTTTCCCAACAGAAACTGAACAAGATCACCAAGATACAATGAGTTTGATGGAATATGTAAAATATAATTTCGGTTATATGTATTCGTATTCTGAACGTCCTGGAACTTTGGCAGGAAGGAAAATGAAAGATGATGTCGAGGAAGAAACTAAAGCAAGAAGATTACAAGAAATCGTCGATTTACAGCAAAAACATGCTTGGTTTAGAAGCGAAGAATTTGTTGGAAAAACAGTTGAAGTTTTAGTAGAAAAAGTTTCTAAAAAATCTAAAGATGAATTCTCCGGAAGAAATTCTCAAAGTATTACGGTAGTTTTCCCTAAAGAGAATTATAAAATTGGAGATTTCGTAAATGTAAAAATCACAAGCTGTACTTCTGGAACTTTAAAAGGTGAAGCGGTTGGGCTTAGCAGCATGAATTAAGTTTTTTTGCCGCGAATTTCACAAATTTACACGAATTTTCTTTCAAAAATTTCTATAGTTTTGTTTAAAAAAAACAAGCATGGAATTATACAGAAAAGAAGAGTACTATAAAATTGTTGGAATTTGCATGGAAGTTCATAGAATTTTAGGCGGAGGTCTTTTGGAAATTGTTTACAAAGATGCATTAGAATATGAGTTTAAAAAACATAATATTCCCTATAAACGTGAAAAAGAATACGATATTCAATACAAAGAAATTGTTTTAGCACATAAATTTTATGCCGATTTTGTAGTTTATGACGAAATCATTTTAGAAGTAAAAGCATCAAAAGAAATAGTTGATGACTATATCGCTAAAACAATAAATTATTTAAAATTAGCTGATAGTGATTTAGGAATTATCGTTAATTTTAATAAAAAGACATTACAACACAAAAGAGTTATTCATTGACCACTTTTCAAGAATTTGTGAAATTCGAGAAATTCGTGGCAAAAGATAAAATCGATATGGAAACAGTTCAAGCAATAAAACAACGATTTGAGATTATTGGTAATGACCCGAAATTAAATCGTGCCATTGAAAAAGCCATTCAGGTTGCTCCAACTGATATTTCGGTTATGGTAACTGGGGAAAGTGGTGTTGGTAAAGAAAACATTCCTAGAATTATACATTCGCTTTCGCACAGAAAGCATGGTAAATATATTGCCGTAAACTGCGGTGCAATTCCCGAGGGGACTATAGACAGTGAACTTTTTGGTCACGAAAAAGGAGCTTTTACAGGTGCGACAAGCACGCGTGAAGGTTATTTTGAAGTGGCTGATGGCGGGACAATCTTTTTGGATGAAGTTGGAGAATTACCATTGACTACACAAGTAAGATTACTTCGTGTTTTGGAAAATGGTGAATTCATAAAAGTAGGTTCTTCTCAGGTTCAAAAAACAAATGTTCGTATTGTTGCAGCAACAAACGTGAATTTATTCAACGCAATCGAAAAAGGAAAATTCCGTGAAGATTTGTACTATCGTTTAAGTACAGTCGAAATTACTTTACCTCCTTTAAGAGAAAGAAACGATGATATTCATTTATTATTTAGAAAATTTGTAGCTGATTTTGCTCATAAATACAAAATGCCTCCTTTAAAATTAGATGACGATGCCGTTCATCTTCTGCAAAAATTTAGATGGAATGGAAACATCCGCCAGCTTCGAAATGTGGCAGAGCAGATTTCGGTTTTAGAAACGAACCGCGACATTTCAGCTTCTACACTGTCTTCATATCTTCCTGCTGAAGGAAGCAATCTGCCTTCAGTTATAAGCGACAGTAAAAAGGAAAGCGATTTTAGCACTGAAAGAGATATTTTATACAAAGTACTTTTTGACATGAGAAGCGACTTGAATGATTTGAAAAAACTGACTTTAGAATTAATGAAGAATGGAGGAAGTTCTAAAATGCAGGATATTAATCCGAATTTAATTCAAAAGATATACGGTTCTCAGGAAAATGACAGTGAAATTGATTTTGAAGAAGAACCAAGAACCGCTGTTATGACGCCGGCAGTTCGTGAAGAAAGCTATCAGATTCCGGATCACAATTATTTGTTTGCTGAAACTATTGAAGAAGAAGAAGTTTTACGTTTAGAACAAAAAGAAATCGAAATGATCAAAAAATCATTAGAGAAAAACAAAGGAAAACGAAAAGCTGCAGCTGATGAACTGGGAATCTCAGAAAGGACTTTATATAGAAAAATTAAACAATTTGATTTGTAATTTCCTGTAAAGAAGTTAAAACTCAAAAATGTTTTAAACGAAATGAATATCTTTGACCCTAGCCTCAGCAAAATGGCGAAGCAATCCTTAAAACAAAATGAAACACTTAAAATATCTTTTACTATTATTAGTCGCAACCACTTTTAGCGGATGCGGCGTTTATAACTTTACAGGAGCAAGTCCAATAGATGCTAAAACATTTCAGGTTAGCTTTTTCCACAACAATGCTGATTTAGTTGAACCCGGAATTGACAGGGATTTTACATTAGCATTGCAGGATTTAATTATGAACCAGACCAATTTAAACTTGGTAAGCAATGGAGGTGAACTAGCTTATGAAGGTGAAATTGTTGATTATAGAATCACCCCAATGACAGCAACAGCTGTAACATCAACAGGTGATGTAGGTGCGGCACAAAACCGTTTAACAATTCGTATTAATGTAAGATTCACCAATAAAAAGAAAGAAACTGACGATTTTGAAAAACCTTTTGAATTTTACTATGACTTCCCTGGAGCAAGTCTGCCAACAGGATCTGTATTAAATGAAGCTATTAAAACTATTTTTGAGAGAATAACTCAGGATATTTTTAATGAGTCACTGGCAAAATGGTAATTTTTTGGTTTAACTGTTAAATTGTTTGTTCGTTAAATCGATAAATAAAAACAACCGATTAAACAGTTAAACAAATAAACAATTAAACGATTAAACAAAATAAACGATTAAACAATAAATAATGAACGTTACTGATTATACCTACTTAATGAACAAACCCGATGCTATTACAGAAAAGCAGGCAGAAGCATTAGGAAGTGTTTTGAATGAATTTCCATATTTTCAAAGTGCCAGAGCACTTCGACTAAAAGGACTTTACAATCAAAACAGTTTTAAGTATAATTATGCTTTAAAAGTAACTGCAGCTCATACAGCTGATCGTTCGGTTTTATTTGATTTTATAACATCAGAAACTTTCACTTCTATCCAAAACGATTTTTATGATCAAAAATTAAAAGACCTTTTAGAAATTAAAGTTTTTGACAGCGAAGTCGTTACATTTGAAGAAGTTAAAAAAGCTCCGGAAGTTCGTATCGATCCTATTGAACAATCAATTTTAAAATCGATAAAAGAAGCTACAACTGTAGTTTTTGAAGAACCGTCTAAAATTCAGCAAAAAACAGAAGAAACGGAATCTAATACTTTCGCAAAAACAGAAGAACCTGTTATTGAAGAACAACCTACACTGATTATTCCAAGTGAAGAAGAAATATTAAGTACTTTTAAAGAAGTAAACGAAGTTGAAGAAAACCAAGAAGAAGTACTTTCTGAACAGCCAATCGCAATTCTTAATGAAGAAGAAATATTCAACTCATTTAAAGAAGTAACTAAAGACGAAGAAGAAACAACTCAATCTGCAGACAATTCAATTGAAATTTTTGAAGAAGAAGAAACAAACACTTCTGTAGAAAATGAAGAAATAAAAGACAAACCAGTTGAAGGAGTCGTTATTGAATCTGTTATCACTCCAAGTGAAGAAGAAATACTAAATACTTTTAAAGAAGTTACAGAAACTGAAGAGCCAGCTTTTGAACCAGCTCCAGAAGAAGAAACAATTGCTGCACTAAGTGAAGAAGAAATATTAGATACATTTAAAAAAGTCGAAGAAGTTGAAGAAAAAACAGCTGATCCAATTATTCAAAAACCAGTTGTGAAAGCTACTTTCTTTGATGAATTTGTAGACGATGAAATCGCAGAAGTACAGGTTGACCCAATCGAAAACCCTGTTCTTGTTTCTATAAAAGAAGCTGCAAATGTTACTTTTGAAGAACCAGCAGTTACAGAAGAAGCAAAAACTACTGAAGAACTAGAAGCTGTTGAAGAAATTACTGAAAAAGCAGAACTTCTAGAATTTGGAACGCCTGAAATTGAAACCTCTGAAATTGAAATTCCAGAAACGGTAAAAGAAGCCCAGGAAAATCTTGAAATAGGAAAACCAATAGATTTTTCTGTCAGCGAAAAACATTCTTTCCAGGAATGGCTTCAACTGGCAAGAGCAGAACCTATTGACCGCAGCGAAAGTGAAAACGGTGAAAAAAAAACCACAGAAACAACTGAAATAGTTACTGTTGAGGAAGAAAAAAAGAAAAAAGCCGAAATTATTGACAGATTTATTGAGACAAATCCAAAAATCTCTCCAATAAAACCAACAATGGCGACTCCTCCTATTCAACTTAATAGTAATGAAGAGGACAATTCATACCTAATGACAGAGACTTTAGCCCGTGTATATTTGGAACAAAAAAAATATACAAAGGCCATACAAGCATATGAAATATTAATTTTGAAATATCCAGAAAAAATTAGTTTCTTTGCAGACCGCATTTCGGATATAAAGATTTTACAACAAAATAACAATAACAATTAATACAATGAGCACATTTTCAATTTTCTTAGTTTTAATCACAATAGTTTGCTTTCTATTGATCGTAGTAATTATGGTACAGAACCCTAAAGGAGGAGGATTATCTTCTACTATCAGTGGAACTCAAATGTTAGGCGGTGTACAAAAAACAACTGACTTTTTAGATAAAAGTACTTGGACGTTAGCTACTATTTTGATTGCTTTAATCTTGCTTTCAAGCTTAAGCTTCACTGGAGCTTTAGGAGATACGGGATCTAAAATTATTGAAAAAGGTGAAGCTCCTGCAGCAACTGCACCAGCAGCGCCAGCACAGCAAACTCCTGCTCCGGCAGCACCAGCAAAATAATATTTTTAATATATATTAAAAATGCCAGCCTGTCAAAGCTGGCATTTTTTTTAAGAAAAAATGTCAGTTTATAGAGCATGGCATAATTTCTGAAAGTTTAAAGAACATTAAAAAACGTATAACTATAATAATATAAAATCATGGCCTTAAACATTAAACCGCTTTCAGACAGAGTACTTATTGAGCCTGTTGCTGCTGAAACTAAAACTGCCTCAGGGATTTTTATTCCAGATACTGCCAAAGAAAAACCACAAAAAGGAACTGTTGTTGCAGTAGGAAACGGATCTAAAGACCACACTATGACCGTAAAAGTTGGTGATACTGTACTTTATGGTAAATACGCAGGAACAGAATTAAAACTGGAAGGAACTGATTATCTGATCATGCGTGAGGATGATATCTTAGCGATAATCTAAAATAGCTGTAAGCTTTAAGCCGTAAGCTATAGGCTCTCACAAAAGCGTAAAGCCTATTGCCTAAAGCGTAAAGCCTCAAAAAAAAATGAGAGATTTCAAAAAATATGATATTTGGCAGTTAAGGCATTCTTTTACTTTAGAAATCTATAAAATAACTTCTCTTTTTCCAAAAGAAGAACTTTATGGATTAACAAGTCAGATAAGAAGAGCTTGTTCTTCAATCCCTACTAACATTAGTGAAGGATGCGGAAGAAATAGTGACAAAGAATTCAATCAATTTCTCAACATCGCTTTAGGTTCTGCCAATGAAACAGAATATCTTTTGATTTTAGCTAAAGACCTGCAATATCTAAATAATGAAATTGCAGAAAAACAAATAGAAAAAATCAACAGTATAAAAAGCAAAATTTACAAATTAAAACAAGTATTGGTTTAGCTATAAGCTGTAAGAAAAATAAAAAAATATTAACTCAGCAGTAGAAGAGCCTAAAGCTTAAAGCCTACTGCCTAAAGCAAATAAAAAAAAATGGCAAAAGATATAAAATTTGATATTGAAGCACGTGACGGATTAAAACGTGGTGTTGATGCATTAGCAAATGCTGTAAAAGTAACTCTTGGACCAAAAGGTCGTAACGTAATCATCGGGAAATCATTTGGTGGGCCAACTGTTACTAAAGATGGTGTTTCTGTTGCAAAAGAAATCGAATTAAAAGACCCATTAGAAAATATGGGTGCACAAATGGTAAAAGAAGTTGCTTCTAAAACCAATGATTTAGCGGGTGACGGAACTACAACTGCTACAGTTTTAGCTCAGGCTATCGTAAAAGAAGGTCTTAAAAACGTTGCTGCAGGTGCAAACCCAATGGACTTAAAACGTGGTATCGACAAAGCTGTTGAAACTATCGTGGCTGACTTAGCAAAACAAGCTAAAGTTGTTGGAAGTGATTCTGATAAAATTCAGCAAATTGCTTCTATCTCTGCTAACAATGACGAAGTTATTGGTGAATTAATCGCTACAGCTTTCGCTAAAGTTGGAAAAGAAGGTGTTATCACTGTTGAAGAAGCAAAAGGAACTGATACTTTTGTTGATGTTGTTGAAGGTATGCAGTTTGACAGAGGATACCTTTCTCCTTACTTCGTTACAAACCCTGAGAAAATGGAAGTAGAATTAGACTCTCCATACATCTTATTATACGATAAAAAAGTATCTTCTTTAAAAGAATTACTTCCGGTTTTAGAGCCAGTTGCTCAATCAGGAAAACCATTATTGATTATTGCTGAAGATGTAGACGGAGAAGCGCTTTCTACATTAGTAGTAAACAAATTAAGAGGTGCTCTTAAAATTGCTGCTGTAAAAGCTCCAGGTTTTGGAGACAGAAGAAAAGCAATGTTAGAAGATATAGCAATCTTAACTGGTGGAACTGTAATTTCTGAAGAAAGAGGTTATACGCTAGAAAATACAACTATCGAAATGTTAGGAAACGCAAAAAGAGTTTCTATCGATAAAGATAATACAACTATCGTAAGCGGTGCTGGTGAAGCAGATATCATCAAAAACAGAGTAAACCAAATTAAAGGTCAGATGGAAACTACTACATCTGATTACGATAAAGAAAAATTACAAGAGCGTCTGGCTAAATTAGCCGGAGGTGTTGCAGTTCTTTATGTTGGCGCAGCTTCTGAAGTTGAAATGAAAGAGAAAAAAGACAGAGTTGACGATGCTTTACATGCAACTCGTGCTGCTGTAGAAGAAGGAATCGTTGCTGGTGGTGGTGTTGCTTTATTAAGAGCTAAACTTGCTTTAGCTGACTTAAAAGCAGATAACGCTGACGAAGCAACTGGAATCCAAATCGTTTCTCGCGCGATTGAAGCTCCATTAAGAACTATCGTTGAAAACGCTGGTCTTGAAGGATCTGTTGTTGTGGCTAAAGTTGCTGAAGGTTCTGGCGATTTTGGATATAACGCAAAAACTGACGAATATGTAGATATGCTTAAAGCTGGAATTATCGATCCTAAGAAAGTAACTCGTGTAGCTCTTGAAAACGCTGCATCTGTTTCTGGAATGATCTTAACTACAGAATGTGCATTAATCGATATTAAAGAAGAAAATGCCGGAGGTGGAATGCCAATGGGAGGCGGAATGCCAGGAATGATGTAATTCATTCCCTTCTTAAAACTTAAAAGCGTCAGATTTTTATCTGGCGCTTTTTTTTTGTTTGCCATGAATTTCCACGAATTATTTTTTTTTTCAGCCACAGATTACACAGATTAAAAGGATTTTTATTTTATGCAGATCATAGATTATAAAATTAATCTGCTTGAATCTGTAGAATCTGCGTGAAAAATTTTTAGTGTATCCAATAAAGAAATCTTTTTAATCTGTGAAATCTGTGGCAACTTTTTACAAGCAAAATCATTCGTGGAAATTAGTGCAATTACTTCGTCAGTTCGCTATCGCTCGAGTCGTGGCAAACTTTTTTTATTTAACATTCTCTTTTTATTTAAAAAATCTGTTATCTCTACCTTTGCAGGTATAATAAATTCAAAAAATGAAAAAGCATTTTACCTCGCTCCTGTCTTTAATTTTTCTTTCACTTTCATTCTTTTTACAAGCCCAAAATACCAAAGATAATTATGTTGTTTTAGTTTCTATGGATGGTTTTAGATGGGATTATGCCAAGCAGTTTAATCTTCAAAATCTGCCGCAGATTGCTAAACAAGGTGTTCATGCAAAATCGATGAAACCTTCTTATCCTACCAAAACTTTTCCAAATCATTACGCTATTGTAACAGGACTTTATCCGGATCATCACGGGATTATTAATAATGTTTTTTACGATGCTGATTTAAACGAATCTTTTTCATTGTCAAGTAAAGCAAAAAGTGATTCTCGTTTTTATGGCGGAAACCCTATTTGGAATGTCGCTGAACAGCAAGGAGTAAAAGCAGCTTCTTTCTTTTGGCCGGGATCTGATATCGACAAAAGAAATCCAAGTTATTACAAAGATTATGACAATAAAATTCCGTACGGAGCCAGAATAGACACAGTTCTAAAATGGCTGCAGCTTCCGGAAAAACAAAGACCTCATCTGGTTACTTTATATTTTGATGAACCAGATCATTCAGGACATAATTTTGGTCCGCTTTCGCCTGAAACTAAAAAAGCAGCAACAAAAATGGATTCTATTATGGGAGAATTATCCCGTAAATTAGATCAACTGCCTATTGGAAAACAAATCAATTTAATTATCGTTTCAGATCACGGAATGGCCGATATAAGCAACGATAAAAAAGTAGCGGTTCTGGATTATTTAAAACCAGAATGGCTGGGTTACAAAGATGTAATTAACCCAATAATGAGTCTGCAGGCCAAAGCCGGTTATCAGGATTCTATTGCAAATGCTTTGAAAAAAGTACCGCATATTAAATTCTGGAAATCTACCGAAGTTCCTGAAAGACTGCATTACGGAACTAATCCGCGTGTACATGACTTTGTTATTGAAGCTGAAAAAGGATGGAGTTTAGTAAGCAAAGAAAGCACTCATATAAAAGGCGGAACTCACGGTTACGACAATGAAAACAAAGATATGCACGCTGTTTTTTATGCAAAAGGACCTGCTTTTAAAGTAAACAAAGAAGTCAAAACTTTTCAAAACGTTTCTGTTTACCCTTTAATAGCACATATTTTAGGATTGCAGATTGATCAAGTTGACGGGAAATTAAGCGATGTAAAATCAATGCTGGTTAATTAGAAAATGAATTGAGTGTCATCCTGAGCGAAGTCGAAGGACGTTCCAATTGGTACGCGGGCTTCGACTTCGCTCAGCCTGACAAACTTATAAACACAACAAACCCGACAGGTTTTAAATACCTGTCGGGTTTACTATTTGGATAAATTAACACCAATCGTTATAAATATCATTATCTAATTAAAAACCAGTAGAAACAGAAACCTCTTTCCATGCTTCCAATTCGCTTTTTACACTTGCTATTTTTTGGTTTGCCATATTATAGGCATCTTCCCCTAAAAACAAATGCAGAGGCGGATTTTGATCCTCGCTTGCTTTAATCAAAGCTTCAGCTAATTTCACAGGATCTCCCGGCTGATTTTGGTTGATATCTTCCTTGTGCGCGCTTTCAGATTGTCTTACTTCTTTATAATCTGCAATTGGGTTTTGAGGCAGTAATAAAGAACTGTCTTTTAAGAAATCAGTTCTAAAATAACCCGGATACACGATTGTAGCATGAACTCCAAACGATTTTACTTCTGCTGCTAAAGATTCTGTTAAACCCGCAACTGCAAATTTTGTAGAACAGTAAATTCCCCAGCCTGGAAATTCCCCATAATAACCTCCTACAGAAGAAATATTAAAAATGTGTCCAGATTTGTTTGCACGAAGAATTGGCATTGTATTTCTAATTACATTCAATAATCCGAAAACATTTACTTCGTAGTTTTTTCTTGATTCAGCGTCTGTTAATTCTTCCAATGCTCCCAATAAACCATAACCGGCATTATTTACCAAAACATCAATTGTTTTAAAATGATTGATAGTTTTGTCGATTGCACTTTTTACACTTTTCTCGTCAACTAAATCCATTTCAAGAGGAAGAAATTTTTCAGATGAATTTCCTAATACTTTTACTAAAGCCTCTTCACTTCTTGATGTTGCAGCAACTTTAAAACCTTCTGCTAATAATTTTTTAGCTAATTCTAATCCAAGTCCTTTTGAAGCACCTGTGATAAACCAAACTTTGTTATTGTCCATGATTTTAATTTTTACGTTATTAATTACAGGACAAAGGTATTGGTGAAGTGCTTCTTAAACATTGAAACAATCAAACAAGAAGTTACAAAAATCAAACAATTTCTGCTAAACGATAGTTTTTAGGCGAAACCTGAACATTTTTCTTGAAGAAATTAATAAAATGAGACAATTCTTCGAAGCCTAAACACCACGCAATTTCATTAATATTCCAATTGGTTTGTTTTAGCAGAATCATTGCTTCCTGAATAATTCTTTCAGAAATAATCTGTGAAGTTGTTTTTCCCGTTGTTTCTTTTAATGCTTTATTCAAGTGATTGACATGCACATTTAACTGATTGGCATATTCTGAAGGCGAACGAAAATTAATTTGCTGCGTAATCGATTCTATTGGAAACTGACGTTCTAGCAGCTCCAGAAATAAAGAAGAAACTCGAATTGTAGCATTTGATTTACTGTATAATGAAGCAGTTACAGTCTGCGTTTTAAGTGCAAGGTGAATAATTTCAAAAACCAGATTTCGGAGTACATCATATTTAAAAGCATAATCAGAATTGATTTCTTCCAGCATTCTAAGATAAACTGTTTTTAAAGATTCTGCCAGTTCTTTAGAAACCGGAACAACAGGATTACCTCCGGGCTGAAACAAAGGATATTCTTTTAAATTTCCAAACTGGCTAAAGAAAGCATCTGTAAAAATGCAGAAAAATCCAGTTTGATTCTCATCAATATGTTCCCAGCTATACGGAATCTGCGGATTCGCAAAAAACAAAGCCTGATCTTCGATTGCCACAACTTTATCAGCATAATGCACTTTGTTTCTGCCCACGATCAAACTTATTTTATAAAAGTCTTTTCTAGTATAAGGCAACGGATTACAAGTGCTCCCGATATAATCATCCAATTTAAAAACATTAAAATGTCCGATCTCTTTTTTAAGATTTTCGGGCATCCCTTTTATTTTTACAGTGTAAAAATCTTCTAAAGTTTCTGTCAGTTTCATTTTGCAAAGTTACAAAAATCAATCTTTAGTTAATTAGATAATTTAATAATGAAGTGATTGTCCTCTTGAGCGAAGTCGAAGGGCACTGCAATTAGCACGTGGGCTTCGACTTCGCTCAGCCTGACAAAAAAGATACAGATAAAACAACAAACCCGACAGGTTTTAAAAACCTGCCGGGTTTATTGCAATGAATAAATTAATTCATAATTAACCATTCACAATTAACAATTAACAATTCACCATTATCAAGACACTACTTTATAGGTTGGATCTTCAATAACATTTACATTTATAACCGCATCGGCGTTTTTAAGTAACTGTCTGCAGTCTGCACTTAAATGCTGTAATTCTATTGTTTTATTTTCCTGACGGTATTTTTTAGTCAAATTGTTTAGTGCTTCAATAGCCGACATATCTGAAACACGGCTTTCTTTAAAATCAATTATAACATGTTCCGGATCGTTCTGTACATCAAATTTTTCCAGAAAAGCGGTTATCGACCCAAAAAATAGCGGACCGTAAATTTCATAATGTTTTATGCCGTTTTCATCAATAAATTGTCTCGCACGGATTCTTTTGGCACTTTCCCAGGCAAAAACCAAAGCAGAAATAATCACACCAATTAAAACCGCCAAAGCCAGATTGTGTAATACAATTGTAATTAACGCCACCAGAATTCCCACGAAAATATCGTGTTTAGGCATTTTATTGATAATTCTGAAACTAGCCCATTCAAAAGTCGTAATCGCTACCATCATCATAACGCCGACTAAAGCTGCCATTGGCAATTTTCCAATTACGGGCGCTCCAAAAAGTATAATTAATAAAATCGTCAAAGCTGCAATAATTCCCGAAAGTCTTGCTCTAGATCCTGCACCCAGATTTACCAGAGTCTGCGCAATCATTGGGCAGCCGCCCATTCCGTAGAAAAACCCGTTTAAAATATTCGAACTTCCCTGCGCAATACATTCACGATTACTGTTACCGCGGGTTCCGGTAATTTCGTCGACTAAATTCAGCGTAAGCAAACCTTCAGTCAAACCAACTGCCGCAACAATTACCGAATACGGAAATATGATTTTTAAAGTCTCAAAAGAAATGGGAATATTAGGTATATGAAATGGAGGAAAACCGCCTTGAACAGAAGCAATATCTTCGACCGTTTTAGTTTCGATATTAAAAACAATTACCAATGCAAAAACCACCATAATAGCAACCAGAGATGCCGGAACTGCTTTTGTAATTTTAGGAAAAACAAGAACAATTGCAACTGTAAGCGCAACCAGACCCAGCATAATATACAAAGGAGTTCCCTGAAGCCATGAAACCTGACCGTTTACTATGGTTTTAAACTGTTCCAGCTGCGACATAAAAATCACAACAGCCAATCCGTTTACGAAACCAAACATTACAGGCTGAGGCACTAACCGAATAAATTTTCCGAGTTTAAAAAGTCCGATACAAATTTGCACCACACCGCCAAGTGCGACAGCAGCAAAAACATATTCTATGCCATGCGATTTCATCAGAGCAATCAAAACAATTACCGTTGCTCCTGCTCCGCCCGAAATCATACCGGGTCTTCCGCCAAAAATGGCCGTAACTAATCCGGCAATAAATTCGGCGTATAAACCAACCAAAGGCGGAAATCCAGCTAAAATAGCAAATGACAACGATTCTGGAATCATTGTCATGGCAACAGTTAAACCTGCTAAAATTTCGTTTTTATAATTTACCTTTTGAGAGAAATCGAAGAGTTGGAAAGCTTTTTTCATATGGCACAAATGTAAAAAATATGCCCGAAAACAACGCAAACCTTTTCAGCATAAAAAAGCAAGAATAAGAAACAGCTGTTGTATTAACAGAATTGTTTTAGAAGTAAAATGAACAGCGAAAGAATGAAACTTGTCATTGGTGTTAGTTTTATTTTTAGATGAAATTATCGTACAAAACTATTTATAAAGCTAAATATACGGCTGCGTATTTTTACCTGTTTTGTGTAATAAAATGTTAATCTAATCGAATGCACGTATAGCCCAGACAATTTACATAATCGATAATATCATTATACTGAGGCTCAACACCTTCTACTCGTAATATTTTATCGCAGTCTTCGAGATCAAAATTAATTTTATAATCTGGAAACTGATTTTGAATAACAGCTATAACATAATTCTTTTCTGATTCTTTCTGGACATTTGTTTTAAAAACCTCAACAATCATAACTATTTATATTAATTCTTAAACTCCTGAATTATTTCTTCTGAAAAAGATTATACGACACACCAATTCTAACATATCCCTGTGCATCTTCTTTCTGATCGTACACATAGCGATTAGTGCGTTCGCCTTTTTCGGTAATACGTGCACTTACAACATTATTAACACCGCCTTTTACAAATGCTATTATTTTTGGCGTAAAGCAATATTCGTAGGTAATTCCGGATTTTAACTCGAGCTGATTGAGTTCGTAAACGCCATTTAAATTTGAGGTATTTAAATTTAAGTAAAAACTTTCAGTATTCAATTCAGTACCAAATGAAATTCTTCCGTTTTCTAATAATTCTCTTCTAAACAACAAACGCTGCGGTAAAATAAAATCCATATCCCATTTTGAATTATTAAATTTATGATTGACCGAAAAAAGCGGTGTAACCGGCACAATAGAAGACGGATCCAGCAAAGCCAAAGCTCCCAAAGTAATAGTTGTGCTTGGCGTTCGTTTCAGCACTATAACAGCCGATACAAATCCTTTTAAACGCTGAAAACCATCTTCATCTCCGTCAACTGTTGCTGTAGCATTATAAATAACCGGTTTTTTAAAAAGCGATGTCATATAAGTTGCACTCAAAGAACCTCCCCATAAATGCAGTTCCTGACGGTCCCGCGAATAAGTCTGCATACTTGTATAATTGTAAATATCGCCAAACTCATACGTTTCATATTTATATCGAAGAGAAGTTGTTAAAACAAACTGCTTTGATTTTGAAGCATAAAAAGGCAGATTAAAAGCAGCTTTAAATCGGTTATGGCTTTCAATTCGTCCTCTTTCAAAATTATTTCCAAATAAATCAGAATTGTAATTAGACGGCCCTAACTGTTCGTATTGCACATCAAAAGTTCTTGTTGTTGGAAATTTATCTACAAGGGCTTTACCAAATGTTTTAATTGCCGGTTCTTTTTCCTGAGCGATTGTGTGCAGAGATGTAAATACGATTAAAACCGAAATGATTCTTGATTTCATAAATGGATTGTATAAGTTTTGTTTGTGGATTATAATTGAAATTCGGAGTCAAAAGTAATTTAGCAGTTCCTATTATAATAGAATATTTATACCAGTGGCGTATCATTTATACGAATGGCGTTTGTATAAATTATAGCCTGCAAAGCGCTATAAACTATAATATTAAACTAATTTTGCAGTTATGACAATTTCTAAAATTTATCAAAACTTTTTTCTGCGAAATCT
Source organism: Flavobacterium johnsoniae UW101 (assembly GCF_000016645.1). NCBI lineage: Bacteria > Pseudomonadati > Bacteroidota > Flavobacteriia > Flavobacteriales > Flavobacteriaceae > Flavobacterium > Flavobacterium johnsoniae. The sequence continues at coordinate 2,116,163 of NC_009441.1, read as the reverse complement.
ACTCGTAAATACTCTGGTTTACTTAGTTATTTTAGCCTGTGTATATGACGAAATAAAACTAGACGGTCACAGCTGGTCGTATATTTTAAGTAAAATTGCCCTAGGTTATTTTCCCTGCATTGTCTGGATTACCATATTTAATATCTGCATTATCAAACCAGTTTTATTTAGAAAAAAAGCTAAGCTTTTCTTTACGCTGCTTGTGGTGTATTGGACTTGTTTTTACTTTTTTATGAATTGGTTTTTCCCGCTTGTGGGTCTTGGAAATTTTAAAACACTTCAGATTTTATCGCTTATTATCAACGGAATGTTTTTCTATTTTATGCATGTTGTTATCACAAAAAAAATAATGGATGCTGATAAGGATATCATGAATTTCAAGTCAGAACTTTCGTTTTTAAAACAGCAATTGAATCCGCATTTTTTATTGAATGCCATGAATAATCTTTACGGAGAATCTCTTTCTGAACCAGACAAAGTTCCAGACCGAATCCTGAATCTTTCAGACATGCTGCGCTACCAGATTGAAGCCACAAAAAAAGATTATGTTTTAGTTGAAGAAGAAATTGCCTTCGTAAAAAAATACATTGAATATTACACCTTTAGAAACGAACGCTTAAACGTAACCCAAAATTTTGAAGGTGCTTTTGATGAAATCGAAATTCCGCCTTTATTCTTTTTACCTTTGGTAGAAAATGCGGTTAAATTTTCTGCCGAAACTGCCGAACCGTTTATTATTTTAGATTTAAAAGTAAAATGCCAGAATTTGTCTTTTACGATAAAAAACAATTATCTCGATTCGGGTTCGCGTCTTTCGAGCACCGGAATTGGAATTGAAAACCTAAAAAGACGTTTAGAAGTTTACGGCCTAAAACACAATTTGAGCTGTAAAAAAGAGAAAAATATGTTTGTTGTAAAATTAAGTATATGGCACTTACCTACCGCTGTCTTATAGTCGATGACGAATCGCCGGCGCACAAAGCGCTCATTTCGCACATCTCAAAATTTAACGAACTGGAACATTCCGGAAGCGCTTTTAGCGGTATGGAAGCTCTAAAACTGCTTAACGCCAACCAATACGACATTATTTTTCTGGACATTAATATGCCTGTAATTTCGGGTGTAGAATTAATGGAACTGCAGCCCAACCGACCGCTTACAATTGTAACCACTGCTTATTCTGATTTTGCACTTTCGGCTTACCAAAACGATGCGATCGATTATTTACTAAAACCCATTTCGCCCGAAAAATTTGCCAAAGCCATAGAAAAAGCCAAAACCTATTTCTCTGGCAACAGCTTAAAAAAAGAAAGTAATACAAACTCAAAAACTTTTTCTTACCGCTTAAACGGACAAACAATTGATATGCCTCTTTGTGATATTATTTATATCGAAAGCCTGGGCAATTACATGAAACTTTACAGCACAAAACACAATTTACCTCATATTATTTACGGTTCGCTTTCGAGCATTGCCTCAGAAATTGACAGCACAAGTTTTGTACAAGTGCATCGTTCCTATATCGTAAACGCAAACAAAATCTCGGCAGTTACTTTTAAAAATCTTACCATGTCAAATGGAGAAATTATTCCTGTGGGAAGGAAATATCAAATTTTATTGGATAATCTGACAATTAGATAATTTGTCAATTTTGATAATTAGATAATTTTTGAAAAGCTCGACTCTTTAAGTTGGGCTTTTTTTGTTTTTAATGTTTTTCTAAAATGCGTAGAAGTACTTGGTGAGGAGTTTTTATTTATTGGTATAATTGTTTGAAAATAAATTTGTTGAATTATGGATTTCCGTAAAATTGGAAATAATAAAATAATAAAATTTGTTTTTTGTTCAATCAAATAATTTATTAAATAATTCAACAATTAACACATATGGAAAAAATTACAGCGTTTTTTGATCATCCTTTTTTTATAATAGTCGGAGGAATAAGCACTTTAATTGCAATCCTCGCATTTCTATACAGTACATATATTATTTTCACAGGTATTATACCCATTTGGATTAGACTTGGCAAAGGTTTGTCAAATAAAAAAATTGCAATTTATGCTGAACAAGAATTTGACAATTTAAAAGATTTACTCTTAGATTCAGGACTCTTCAAAGAAAAAAACATTGAGCGAATATCAATTAATGCAATGAAAAAAGGAGAAAGACATACAATGATGCTTGTTAATTATATTGAGTTTTCTGATAGAATTCCTGAAATTTTAAAGTGCAAGAAAGACAGTGATTCTCTTATTATATATGCTCCGCAAAAAGATGGCCGAATAGAGCAACAAGTTATGGATGAAATAAATGAAAACAGAAATTCAATAGTAGTTAATTTTCGAGGAAGGCTGTTAAATGACATTATTACCTCAATGATAACAACAAGTAGCTATGAAAAAAGATAAAATAAGTTCCCTAATTAGAACTTACGTGAGAGAAAAACTATCTCCAACAATGAGTGATATTCAATTCGTGTCTAAAATCTATCAATCTTTCAATGATTTGTTAGGAGTAAATAATTGTATTCAAATTGGCTCATATCCAAGATACACAGCTATACGGCCACTTCACGATTTAGATATACTCTATATTCTAGGCGATTGGCAATCAAGTAATATTGAACCATTTAGCGATTTAAATAATTTAGCTGACAAATTCGAAAAAGAATACAAAAATCCCACAAAATACAACATTGAGATAACTGTACAAACTCATTCAATATCATTTAGATATTTAGATGATAAAATTGAAGTATTTGCTGTTGATTTAGTTCCTGCCTTAAAAAAAGATCAAAATGAATTTAAAAAAGACATGTTTTATGTACCAGAAATAATTAAACAGAATCGTGGACAAAAAAGACAAGAATATTACAGAACTAAACAACTAAATAATTCTAAAATTATTTGGATAAAAACTGATCCGTTAGGATACATAGAAGTTGCTACTTCATTGAATCAAATAAATGAAGATTTTAGAAAAAGTGTGAAATTTGTAAAGGGATGGAAACATAACTGTAAAGAAAAAAACGATGATTTCAAATTAAAATCTTTCCATTTAGAGCAACTAATAACTAGAGATTATTTGATTAACCCATATCAAGACATCTTTGAAAGCATTTTCACTTTTTTTACTTCTCTTAAAAAAAATATTGAGCAACCTAATATTCCAGACCGTGCTAATGCTAATAAATGTATAGATGAATATTTATCAGAGCTAAGCGAAAATCAATATAAAATAATAAATGAAGCAATAGATGCAATTCTAATTGCACTTGAAAACATCGATTTAAACCCGTGTATTAGATCTATAATTGATTCAGGCTTTTACAAAAGGAAAAGCGAAACTGAAACTTATCTCTTTGATCAAAAGATCCCAATTCTTATTGATAGTTCCTTAAAGCTGGATATAGACGGATTTGTTGAAAAATTTGATGGGTTTCGAAAATTTAAGGCCAACTTAAAACTCGCAAATGGTATTGTTGATAATAAAAATAGTATTGAATTTAAAGTAATTCAAAATACAACAAATGCAGAAATACTAAAATGGAAAGTAAAAAACGACAATAACTCTCCGGAACCTCGAGGTGAAATAACTGATCACAATACATATCAAAAAGTAGAAACTACAGCCTACCTAGGCTCTCATTATGTTGATTGTTTTGCTGTAAAAAATAATATATGTATTGCACGTGACAGAGTAAATGTAATAGTAAAAAATTAAATTACGCCTTTTAAGATAATTAATTTTTCCTCCACTAGCGCTAACGTCTTGCTCATGAACGCAAAGTATTTTTATGTGTTTAGACAAGAAACACGCTCAGATTAAAAAATAAATCAAAATGAAAACAATCTATATCCTATTTTTAATATTCCTTTTTAATTTTGCCAATGGACAAGAATTAAAATCACATTCTTTTATAAAGAAAGAATCTAATATTGTAGACAAAACGCAAGAAACGAAAATAACAATAACTGACTCCGAAATTATATTAAAAAATTACGCAAATAATAATACAAAAGATCTAATCAGAAGAATTGAAAGATCAGAAACAAAAGCATACAATGGTATAAATTCTATTTGGTACTATTGTATTGCTGTAGAAAAAGATATTTTCAGAGGTGAATATAGAAAAAGTATATTTATCTATGACAAATTAGGCAAAACTCTAATCTTTGCAGATTTTCCTTCTGAAGTAGATGTAACATGGACAAAGTTTCTACTGTAATTCTTTTAACGCTTCCTCCTAAAGCAATTAATCTCCCCGCTAGCGCGAGCGTCTCGCTCGTGAACGCCAGCAATAGAAAAAGCTAATCTTTCAAACTAAAACAAAAAAAAGCTCCGCAATAACGGAGCTTTTAATTTTTAGAATAACAAAACCTAAATTGCTTTGACCATTATTACATTATCGCAGGCTTTTTGAATTTGTTTATCTGTAAACTGAGATAAAACTTTAACCAAATCTCTGCTGGTTTTAAGACAGGTTAGCATTTTTTGCCTTAAAATGAGATCGTTCCCAAATTCGGTATTGAGCAAGACTTCGAAAACTTCTTGCAAATACATGGGGTGTTTTTGAAAATCGCCATCATAACTTAAGTTTGAGACGAAAATGGCTACTGACCGCATTACGTCGCGGTGTGTTTTTTGATTTTCTTTTGTCATGTTCTGAAAATATTAAAACGCACGAAACCCTCATCTTCGGTTGTGACAAAACATTCCTTAGGAATGAGATTAGGGCTATCACTAGCTCCAGCAACGTGAATGAGGGCTTCGATTATATAAAACTTTGAAAAGTCTCAGTATATAATCCTAAAAAATGTTTTGTCGATGACAAACGTACAAAATTAAAGCTATACAAAGAATAAAAAAATAAGATATTTTCTTACAAATTTAAGTTTCAGAATTTCCTTTTAAAATACGTAATCGCCCCAGTAGACCACAAAGTCAGAAAAATTAAAACGGGCTGAAAAAACAATCTTATTAAACGCGCCTGATCTGTATCGAGTCCAAATGCGGGCGTTTTGTTTAAATATTGAGCGATATTTCCCGGAAAAACTAAAATGTAAAACACAGCCAGCGCAATGCCCACAAACACTTTATATCGTGTTAAAAATAACATACTAAGTCCCAAAGCTATTTCTACAACTCCGGAAAGAATTACAACAAGGTCTTTATCGAGCGGCACCCAATTTGGAACCTGCGCCTGAAAATCGGCTCTTTGAAAAGTAAAATGTCCTATTGCTGCTGTAATCATAAAAAGCCCCAATAGGATTCTAAAGAAATTCTGCGTTTTGGTTGTCTGTATATTTTCCATTTTCACATAATTGGTTTACGAGTTAAAATCATAAAAATCTTCTTTCAAATTTATAACAATCAGCAGTAAAATGCTTTGCATATTCTTTACAGAATAGTTATTGAATATCCATGTTTAAATTTATTGGTTTGAAGAAATAAAAACACAGCCAAACCAGAAAAGTATATAGTTCAAGAAAGTACAGATTTTTGTTAAAAATCTTTCTTCCTAAAAAATAAGACCTATAAAATAATTTTCTTACATAAACTAAGTATCTTCGCACTCACAAACCACTAACCAAAATTTTCAGCAAAATGTTCTTTTTTAATTTATTTAAAAAATCAGATTTAGAATGCCCCAGATGCCTCGGAAAAGGTTTTGTAGACTGGGAGGATATTCGACGTTTAAATAAACAATTAAAATGGGTTCCCGCACCTTGTGCCTATTGCAATGCTTCGGGAAGAACTACTCCCGAAATACTTTCAAAAGTTCCTGTAGACACGACTTACCTCACAATAGATTTACCCGAATCTGAAATAGAAAAAATTAAAAATGCTGACCCTGAAACTCTCGAAAAAGGACGTCAAAAAGAGCTTTTTGTAGATAATCTTATATTATATGCCCTGCACCATTATCAAACCAAAAACATGGATGCAGAAAGTATTGCTGATTTGTATCTAAAAACTGAAGAAGAAACAGCTTTATTTTCATTAGAAAGAGAAAACCTCATACAATACATCGAAAGAGTAATCGAATTAAAAAAATCTGAACTTAATTAATCTTCGCGTCTTTTATACCTTAATATACAAAAAACAGGTATAAATACTCGGTGTCTAAACATTATTTAGGCGTATCATTGCATGCAATAATTTTTTTAATTTTAGAATATAGTTTTTCGCAAGAAAGCTTGTTAAATTTTGTCACTTTTTTTTTGGAACAAGAAAGTGGGATTTCAAATCGCTGGTAACGATTAGAAATCCCACTTTTCTTTTTTTGAATTCTGTCTAAATTTAAAACAGAGAATTAACCCTAACCGATGCTTTTATTAATGCAATTGCTTTTATGCTGCTAATTGGAAATTCCTGCGTTTGATAATGCGAATTATAAGCCGCAAACTGTGCATATCCTTCGCGTTCAGATTGTCTTAAATACCTAATTAAGAAAAATTCATTATTATCACTGCTTACGTATATTAAATACATTTCGCCCCAGATAATATTATTTTCCAGATTATTTATTTTTTTGTAGACCACAATGTCGCCGCTTTTTAATAACGGATACATGCTATCGTCTAATAAATACAAAGCCCCGTCATATTGAGAAATTCTGGGAACATTTAAAAAACTTATAGGTTTTTGAGAATTCGTTTCTCCAAGCAAATCAGCAATTTCTGCGGTAGTTTCTATATCATAAACCGGAATATTACGGCTTTGCGTTTTTTCTGTTTTTCTGTAAAATGCCCGCCCTTCATTTACAGTATCATACAAAAGCATATCGCCATTGCCTTTTAAAAGCCATTCTGAATTGATATCAGGATACTGGTGTAAGATATTTTCTAATTTATCTACACCAATCGTTTTGTCATTCTTTAACTGACTGGCAAATGAACCATTAGACATTCCCACCACTCTTTCAAAAGCTCTAATTCTAATACCTTTGTAATCCAAATACTGTTTAATCCTTTTAAGTGTATTTTCCGCCATAGTTTACTTTTATTTTATAAAATATCTTACAATTATTTGCGAATAAGAAATATCCTACGTATATTTGTCTTACTTTTAATACAAAAAATGCAATGGACAAAAATATAAAATCTCAGCCAAGTTACAACCAAGAAGTGTTAAAGATTATTAAAGAAAAACACGGTTATTCTTACGATTATATTCGAAAATCCATTAGAGGCGACCGTACAGGCATTATATGCGACATTATTAAGGCAGAATACAAAAGGCTTGACAATGAATATAAAATAGTACGAGAAAGTCAGGCCAAAAGATTAAGAGACGAACAAAATAAACTTTAATATACAATTTACCAGGGATCATAATAGTCCAAAAAGCTCTTTCGCCAGGAGTATTCATAAAATGTGTTTAGAAATCCGCTATCTTTCTAAATACGCTATATGAGAGGACTTAAATCTTAATTACAAAATTAGGCAGGCAGCTAATCCGGGCTTGTTTAATGTATGTCCCTAGGAAAGCAAAGCCGTAAAATCATCTTACGGCTTTTGTTTTTATACAACATTAAAAGCTTCAAAAAACTTGAAACAAAAGCATATCTTTGCGGCATCCACGCCTAAAACAAATTAATGCCACATTGATATGACACGAGAACATTATATTCCATTTAATAAGGAATTTTTACTCGAACAACAAATTGCAGCTTTCGCCGAAGACAAACAAAAGGCTGATGATTTTAAAAAATTATTCGAAATTATCGAACATTATTATCATTATGAATCTTTTAATCTAAACCGAAACTTAAAGCAGAACTATGCTTTGTATGATCCGGATTTAAGCGAAAGAGAGCGAGAAGGCTTTATTGACAAAAGCGATTTTTCTATCTTCAAGAACACACTGCTTACTGTTTTAGAACGCGGCAATTATTACCGAATCAGCGAAGAAACTTTAAAAGAAGCCTTTCAGGAATCTGATTTGATTGGTTTAAATCTCACAATTGATTTTAATGCTTTTAAAGATTACGAATTGTATGCCCGTGGTCATCATAAAGCAAAAGAAAAAATTAAGAAATATTTTTTCTGGAAAAAAGAAGTTGAAATCGAATATTACGATCGGGTTCTTATTTACCTCAATTACAGCGATGCCGATTATCTGGCAGCAAAAAAAGTTAAATTAGGCAAAATGCCAATCGATCCAGGTTCTATCGCATTAAAAATCTTTAAGCGTGTTCCTAAAAACGACCTTGAAACCATTTTTCCAAATGCAGTTCCAAAGATGTCTTTTAAAGACAAAATGCTGCTTTGGGTTCCGGGTGTTTTTGGTGGTATTTCATTATTAAGCGCCAAAGTAATTCCGGCTCTTCTAAATATGTATGAAGCTTACCAAACTGGCGAGACCATCGATTTACTAAACAGTAAAACCTCCTTAAATCAAGGATTAATTGCTTTGGGAATTCTGGCTGCGTATTGTTTCCGTCAGTACAATAATTTCATAAACAAAAAAATCAGATATTCTAAAACACTTTCAGACAGTTTGTATTTTAAGAATTTAGGAAACAACAGCGGTGCTTTTTATTCGCTTTTAAATTCATCTGAAGAAGAGGCATTAAAAGAAACCATTTTAGCCTATACCTTTTTACACGAAAGCCCGGTTTCGCTGACTGCCGAAGAACTGGATTCTCAAATTGAATCCTGGTTTGCTTTAAACCTAAAAACCGAATTGGATTTTGACGTAAACGATGCCTTAATGAAACTAAAAAGTATTGGTCTTGGAATTGAAAATGACGGAAAATGGCAGGTTGTATCGCTAAAAGAAGCATTGATTAAAATTGATGAATTATGGGATAATGTTTTTGAATACAACCAGAAATAAATCCTCTTTTATTGATTTTTAAGAACCAATAATAATACATTTTTTGGAAGGAAACTTCATAAGCAATCCGTAATTTTGTAAGAACAATTGCCGTTTTTAAATTATTTAAAACTGCAGCGGGCTTACTAATCAACGAGCCTGATAACTTTAAAGACCCCAAAAAATGAAACTTACCAATTTTTTAAGCGACCAGGGCTATGATATAATTCAGGGCCCCGTTAGAAACCACAAACCCTTACAATTATGGCTCAAAAAGCCTTTTGATGAAGCACAGCTTTATTATGCCCATATTGAACATGCTTTTAAAAGCAGTATTGTATTAAATGAAATTGAAAATCCGGCATTAAATATTAATTCCACTCACAAAGATGATTACGGATTCAATATTGGTATAACACTTCTTCAGCAGATCATGGAGACTTTGGGTCTTGGAAATTTTGAATTATCATCAAAAATTAAATCCGGAAAAAAAGTAACCATAAGTTATGACAATTCGGTTACCAGAGAATATGCAATTGGAAACCTCGAAGATTACATGTATGGAGCTGATTTTCTGCATCCAAATCCTTCTCTTCTAAAAAATGCCAATAGAAATTATATTCTCGTAATAAGCGGTATTGTTTTCGCAAAAAATGTAATTGTCGATATCGAAACTGATTTTGCTTTAGATACCAATTTAACTGCCAGCTTAAACGAAATTGCCAGCGGTAAAGCCGATTTTTCTATTAACGCGCAAAAACAGCTCAAAATGGTTTCAAATACTGATACCCTTTTTCCAATAGCGGTTAAAGCCAGCCGAATAGACTTCGATAAAAGCCGATTTAAAAAACTAAAATTAGTAACTGATACCAGCGATATATTTTAATTTTAAAAAAGCGTTTTAATTAAAAAGTACAGAAAACGAAAGCTTCTGTACTTTTTAAAATTTATAACTCACAAAAAAATATCTTTTGAAACTATCCAATTCTTCTCCAAACGAAACAAATTCAGGTTACACATGTTCTTGCTGCGGTGAAATTTTCGACGAAATGCCTTTATGTTTCGGTAATGAATATCCTGCCTATTATTATGCTGTTCCGCCCGACGAAAGAGAACAGCGAATTGAATACGGCGGCAGCTGGTGTTATGTAGATGAAGAACATTTTTTTCACCGCGGAAGATTAACCATCCCGATAATTGATTATCATGAGGATTTGGTTTTTAATGTATGGACCACAATAAGCGAAGATAACTTTTGCCTGAGAATGGATTTGTGGGAAGACCCAAACCGTATAAATCAAGAACCGTATTTTGGCTGGATGCAGACTGATGTTCCTACATACGGCAAAACTATTTCTCTTAAAACAATTGCCATAGAACAAGAACTGGGATTGATTCCTGAAATAAAAATGATTGAAGAAAACCATCCTTTAACTCTGGATCAGGAAAACGGAATTACATTTGAAAAAGCGACTGCTATTGTAAATGAAATAATGAAAATACAGCACGGTAAAAGCTAAAAGAAATTTTACTAGATTTACGGTAACTAACCTTATAAAACCAAAACAATGAGAACATTAGACCAATGGTTTGCCGAGTATGCCGTAAGTCATCAAAATCCAAAAAACAAAGCGATACATTACATTTGTGTTCCGGCAATTTACTTTTCTATAGTAGGTTTACTAATGAGTATTCCGAGTGGTATTATTGCCAATACTTTAAAACTAAATGCACCAATTATCGAAAACTGGGCTTTTATAGTTTTGCTTTTTGTGCTTATTTTCTATATCCGATTATCGATTGCAATGGCAGTAAAAATTGCTCTGTTTTCAGCAATTTGTCTTGTTGTTAATTATTATATCGGGCAGATTTTTCCTTTATGGGCATTCTCGATCGGCGTTTTTGTAATTGCCTGGATTGGGCAGTTTTACGGTCATAATATCGAAGGCAAAAAACCGTCTTTTTTAAAAGATCTTCAGTTTTTATTGATTGGTCCGGCTTGGGTTGTCGAAAATTTATTTTCTAGAAAATAATGAAAGCTCAAAAAACCAGCAGAACAGCTCAATACATGGCTTTTTTTAGAGCGTTGGAAACTAAACGCAATCAAAAGGACAGATTATTTTTAGATCCTTATGCCATACATTTTGTAGATCCTAAATTAAGGCTCGCTGTTCGTTTGTCTCAATATTCTGTTTTCTCAAAATACATCAACCATACAATTAATAAAAAAATTCCGGGTGCTTTATCTTCTGGAACTGCCAGAACAAAATATATTGACGAACTGCTTAAAACAGCAGTTTCTAACGGCGTGGAGCAAGTTATAATTTTAGGAGCCGGATTTGATACCAGAGCGGTGCGCCTTGACTTTTTAAAATCAATTCCTGTAATTGAAATTGACCACCCCAATACGTCAAATTTTAAAGCCGAAATTTATAAAAAACGCATAGGCAGGATTCCTGAAAATGTTACTTTTCTTCAAATCGATTTTAACAAGCAAAACCTAGACCAGCTGGCAGCGGAAAATAACTTAGATTTTTCTAAACCTACAGCCGTTATATGGGAAGGCGTAACCAATTATTTAACCGAAGAAGCCGTAAAAAGCACCTTTTCTTTCATTTCTAAATTTACCCAAAACAGTTATGTCATATTTACTTATGTGCATAAAGAAATACTCAAAAATCCTGAATTATTTTTAGGCGGAGAAAAACTTTTAAAAGATCTGGAAAAACTAGAAGAGCACTGGACTTTTGGTTTTATGCCAAATGAGCTGCCAGAGTATTTAAATCAGTTTAATATTCAGCTTCTGGAAGATTTAGGAGCCGATGAATACCGACAAAAATTTCTTCCTGATCGTGCTGAAAAAGGATATGAGTTTTACAGAACTGCTTTTGCAGTAAAAAAGGTTTAAGTCAATTTAGTAATAAAGCAGCGATACTTCTCTGACTTTAGACATGGTAAACTAAAAATTTAAACCTCTTCTTTAAAATTAATCATGGTTTTTACATTTTCAAACAGCTCCGGGAATTCTTTCTTAAAGATTTCCGGAGTTTCAAAAAAATGCTCCAGAATTACGGCAAGAAATTCAAACTTGTTCGTATATGCATAATCTCTAAAATATTGTTTTTCCTTAAGCCTATTTGTTAAGTCTTCCTTATCAAAATACTTTTCTATTTCGGTAAATTCATCATAGAATATTATCGCATTAGGATCTGCTCTTTTTCTGGAATGAAAATGCAGGACATGTGTAAATTCATGAAGTCCAAGATTAATATTATCTTTTGTCTGATGTCCGCTCAGGAAATCTTCCCATGAAAAAACAATGGTTTTCATTCTCGGATTATATTCTCCTTTATGATATGCATCATTAATGGTTGAGTAATATACAGAAGGATAAATGACAATATTCTCAAATAAGTGAATGAGATAGGTTCGCATTCCAAAAGTCAGCATTACATAAGTTCCGGCAATGATGAGTTTCATTTCCTGTGTAACTTCAATATCTTTTCCGTCAAAATTATAATTATCAATGAAACACTTCACCCGATGTTCAAAATAGCCTTTCTTTTTATCTGAAAGATTGAGGTAAAATGGAAATTCTCGGCGTAAAATTGTTTTATCGGCGCCATTCATTTTATTCAAAATAGGATGCCAAAATATAAACAACGGTTTATTAAAAAGCAGTAAATAAGTTGGTTCAATAATTCTAAACACGATTATTAAACCAAATAAAATTCCACCTAAAAAGAGAAAAAGCATAGTTTTAATTCAATTAAAAAAACAGAAAGCTTTATTGATCTCTGTTTTGCTAAAATATAAAATTGAAATTAAATATTTCTTTATATTCGCTTGATAATCTTAAAACCAGCTTCTTAAATCATATTTACCTTATTATGAAGAATATCAGCCAGATTGAATTACCAAAATACAATACGCCTAATTATGAATTAATCGAAAACGGAATCTATTTTGACAAACAAGATGGAGATTTATATGTTTTTGCCGTAACATATGAGTTAGAAGAAAATGAAGATTCTCAATATCCGCTAGAAGATATTCTGGACGAATTCTATCTGCATGTTTCAGATTTTGTTGACGAAGATGCTTTTAATACTTCAAGAATTGTAACACTTGAATTAGGCGGTGATTTAGAAGATGCTCAAAAAGCCGTTCAAAATCTTATTGGAAAACGCGCTTACAATGCCGAAGATATTGATGAAGACGGAAATAAATATATAAAACTGGTTATTGAATAAAATTTTATTTACCTCTCAATATATAAGTTTATTAAATTTACATAAACACAAAATCAATATATTATGAGAAAAATAATTGTTTTGTCGATGATTTCGCTGGATGGTGTAATGCAGGCTCCGGGCGGACCAAAAGAAGATAAATCAGACGGATTTAAATATGGAGGATGGACTGCGCCTTATGGAGACGAAACTTATAGCAGTGCTGTAAAAAATGAGCTAAAACCGGCAGATTATCTTTTGGGCAGAAAGACTTTCGAAATTTGGGAAGATTACTGGCCGAAAAACGCTGCATTTTGGCCTGATATTAATGAAGGCAATAAATACGTTCTTTCTAAAACCAGAAAAAAATCAGATTGGAAAAACTCTATCTTTATCAAAAATCTGGCAGAAATAAAAAAACTAAAAGAGACAGAAGGTTTAGATATTCAGGTTTGGGGAAGCAGCGAACTTATTCATTTACTGCTCAAAAATGATTTAGTAGATGAAATTAGATTAAAAATTCATCCCTTACTGCTTGGCAGAGGAAAAAAACTATTTGACGATAATGCACATCCGTCAGGATTTGAATTAATCGAAAATACTGTTACTTCGACTGGAGTAATTTTAGCCAGTTACAAACGCGCCGGAGAAGTAAAAACTGGAAATGCAGAAGAAACTATTAAATAACCAATTATAAATCAAAAACATCAAAACATGGAAAACAAAAATAATGTGCCGGTATTTACGTTTAGTATTGTAGCCATCATTGTAGGTGCAGCATTGTACAAACAAATTGACTTTGAAACTTTAAAATTTGAAAAACCAGCTCTGGCAATTGTGTATTTGATTGTTTTTGTTTTTTCGGTTTATGTTTTAATTAAAAATTTCAGAAAGAAAACACAGAAATAAAATACCTGCTTAAAAAAATCACCCAAATCAAAATTTCAAAAATGAAAAAAACACTAGTACCATTTTTATTTGCATTTATTGCTGTAAATATGTTTGGACAAGCGCCAGCCAGTAAAACTAACAATGCCAATAATAAACTTCCCGTTGCTGAAATGGTTGTAAACAAAGCCTTTAAACCGGTTAAAAAAATCCCATTAGACGGCGAATCAATGCTTATTTATGATTACGACGGCGCACTTTTTTCATTTGATTTAGAAACCGAAACAATTAACTGGACCGTAAAACCTTCAGATGCTAATACGGAAATGTGCGGCAACAAAGTTACATTGCAGGATGGTGTTGTATATGTTCCGTTTATTAATGGTGAAATTTTTGCTGTAGACAATCAATCAGGCGAGTTTTTCTGGAAATCAAGACTGGGCAATATTACTGATCAAATTATACTAAAAGATCAGGCTCCAACTATAAGCAATGGAAAACTTTTTATCATTGCTCAAAATCAAAACGGAAGCAGTAATCTTTATGCTCTTAACATAAAAGACGGAAGTCTGGCATGGAATTACAAACTAGACACTCCAAATAACGACATTCAGACATTAGTTTTTAATAACAAAATTTTTACTCAAAGCGGTTCAACTGTTTATAGTTTTGAAGCCGATACAGGAAAAGTACTAAGCCAAAAAAGCTTTGAGGAAGCCATGACTGGAAAACCTGTAACAGATGGTGAAAATGTATTTATTGCAAATGAAAAAAATGTGCTTTTTGCATTAAATCCTAATAACCTTGATATTGTATGGGAATTTAAATTAGATGAAAGTCAATACAATACAAAGGAACGTATATTGTGCCATGACAAAAAAATATATTTAGCAGCACAAGGCCCTCAGTTTTCTTCTATCTATGCTGTTGATTCAAAAACAGGAACTCAGCTTTGGAAAACCGATTTTAAGGATGATAATATCGAATACATTCTTAAAGAAAGTGAAAACATTTGGGGATACACTCGTAAAAAGAAACTTTTTGAGCTGGATTTAAATAATGGAGAAATAGCATTTGATGCAAAATTAACAACCCTGCCTGTTTCAAACATTGAATTCCCGGACAATGATGATAACTTACTTTACTATTACTGTGATGCCGGTTTAATTCAGTTTGATTTAAAAGAAAAAGACGAAAACGTATATTATATGCGAACTTCACTTAAAGACAATGTTTACACCGCTTATCTAAAAATAATTCGATAATAAAAAAAGAAGGCTTCTCTAATTGAGAAGCCTTCTTTTTAGATTTTACTTTTAAATTAACACGCAATAATATTCAAAACAGCATCTCTAGAGATTAAGCTTCAGTAAAATTAATCAACAAGTTCTTTTTTATGTTTTCTGATGTAGTCAACAAGCAGTTTTTCAAGATTTTTAGTTTTATTCAAGTCAAAAAACTCATCATCAAACTCCTCTAATGGGTCATCCACAAATTTTTCCTGATACTTTGTGACTCTTTCGTATTCTTTTTCAAAAGTGTCATTAGCGCGTTTTGTTAAGTCTGCAAATTTGTGAGCTCCAATAAGATTTAAAGCGTCTGGTAAATCTTTATAATACTGTACACCAGAATTGTTGTAAAACTGATTATAACCGCCATTATTTACTTCTCCTTTAAATAAACAAACTTTATAAACCGCTTGTTTTGATTTATTCCATGACATTACAATATCATATTCTCTTTGATTCTCAACTGAGCACTGACTATAAAGATGATCAAAAATTTCGTCTAATAAATATTTATCCGCAGTTCCGTATATAGTTTGTTTAGTCAAATGCATATTAACAAGCTTGTCTTTTGATGGTTCAAATTTTTTTTCTTCCATAACAGTGACAATCATCACATCGCTTTCTTGTTTTGTTTGTCCTGAACATCCAAAGAAACTTAAAATTGTTGTAAAAAATCCCATAATTATTAATGTATGTCTCATTGATATATTTTGTTTAATTTGATAAATTAGAACAATATTCAGCAGATGGGGTTATTATTTAGTTTAATTCCAGCTCAATTTCGGTTTTTTTATTAAGATTTCCAATAATAATACAAAGTAGTTTATTTGTTGTTTATAAGTGAATTTCAAGGCATAAAAAAAGCCTGCAAAAAAATATTTTGCAGGCTTTTTTAGTTTTAAATGTGACCCCGGAGGGGTTCGAACCCCCAACCCTCAGAGCCGAAATCTGATATTCTATCCAGTTGAACTACGAGGTCAGTTAATGTTAGATTTATGATTTTAGTCCCGAAGCTATCGGGACTAAAATCATAAATTATTTACGAAAGTAATTTTTTCACAATTGTAGAAATGGTTTTTCCTTCAGCAGTTCCGCCTAATTGAGCAGATGCTAATCCCATAACTTTACCCATTGAAGCAATTCCAGAAGCGCCTGTTTCTGCAATGATTTTTGCAATTACAGCTTCTACTTCTTCTTCGCTTAACTGAGCTGGTAAAAACTTCTCGATTACCGCTACCTGAGCCAATTCTGGTTCAGCTAAGTCAGGACGGTTTTGCTCTGTAAAGATTCTTGCGCTTTCTTTACGAGTTTTTACTAATCTTTGAAGTAATTTAATTTCTTCGTCTTCTTTTAAATCTTCTTTAGATCCTGAAGCTGTCGAAGCTAATAATAATTCAGATTTTACTGCTCTTAATGCTTCTAATGCTACTGTATCTTTTGCTTTCATGGCCGTTTTGATCTCGTCCATGATTTTTGCTTGTAAACTCATCTTTATATTTTTTTATTTGAATAAGCTGTGCTTATAAATTGATTATTAACCAGGTATTTTTTATTTTAAATAATATTCTAGTTGTCAGGCTGAGTCCATTCGGCTTCGCTCAGGATAAACGTTGACGAAGCCCTTTCCGACAAGAAGCCCTTCGACTTCGCTCAGGGTGACAATATTGTCTTTAAAATACTAATTTAAAAGTCAAATTTCTAAATTCTGTGCGAAGATAAAAAAAATAACCCGAAAATTAAATCCAATTTTCGGGCTATCCTTATATTATGATTGTAAAATTAATCTACGTTGTCGTGCAAAAATGAATTATTTGAACGCAATTGCAAATCGTTGTTACTATCTGTTCCAACCGAAATTCTAGAATTTGTATTGTTTGACTGAGAATTCGACAAATCGATTCCTAATCTTTTGTAAGCTGGTTCTTTTTCCAGCTCATCTATTCTTGAAACGTTATTGTGGAATTTATAATTAAATTCTTTTAGTTTCTTTCTTCTTTCTTCAGCTCTTAAACGAAGTGTTTCTTCAATTGTTAATTCCATTGGAGAAACTTCTGAAGTTGTTGAAAAATCTGGCTGGCTTGCAAAATCAGCTCTTGATTTCAACGTAATGTTTAATTCTTCAGGAACAACATCTTCAACCACTTTTTCAACCGGTTTAGAAGTTAGTAAATCGTTCTCAACTTCCATATATTCTTCTAACGAATATTTGATAATTCCTTTATCAGAAAGCTCCGTTACCGGTACAAATGAAACCGGATCGTTTACTTTTATGTTGCGAGTTTCGTTTGACAGTTCAAAAACAATTTTATTGTCTTGTTCTGCAATTGGTTCTCTTTTAATTTCAGGCTCTGACTTGAAAAGCGGTAAATCAAATGAAAAAGTAGTTTGTTGTTCTTCTCTTTCAAAAGTTCTTTGCTGTACAGGTTTTACTTCCTGAACCGGTTCTGCAGCAGGAGTCGAAATTTTAAAATCAATATCAGTAATTGGCGACACGATTTCAAAAGTTACATCAAGGTTTTTAATGAACTCAGACATCACTACCAATTCTTCCTGATTGATTGTAGGTGTTGTTACCGGAGCAACTGGAGTTTGTACGGGAGCAACCGTATCTTCCATTAATTCAAAAACAATCTTCTCCTCTGATTTTGCAGTAGGTGTTTCTGCATTTAAATCAAATGAAGTAAGCGGTTTGTTTGTTAAATTATGAACACTTCTCTGCTCATCTTCTAACGTATGAATGATTTTTTTAGGCTCAGTATTAACAATCTCGTTTTGTTGTTCAACGTCAAAACCAGTTGCAATAATAGTTACCGCGATAGCTTCACCAAGGCTTTCGTCTTCTCCAACCCCCATGATGATATTGGCATTGTAACCTGCTTCTGCCTGAATATGATCGTTGATTTCTCCGATTTCGTCAAGCGTTATCTCGTTAGACCCAGAAACGATAAGCAACAATACGTTTTTGGCTCCTGTAATTTTATTGTCATTTAATAATGGTGAATCTAATGCAGATACAATTGCATCTTTTGCTCTGTTTTCTCCTTCTGCCACAGCAGATCCCATAATAGCTGTTCCGCTGTTTGCCAAAACTGTTTTAGCATCGCGTAAATCGATATTTTGAGTATAGTGGTGCGTAATTACTTCAGCAATACCTCTAGAGGCTGTTGCCAAAACTTCATCTGCTTTAGAGAATCCAGCTTTGAAACCTAGATTTCCGTAAACTTCTCTTAATTTATTGTTGTTAATTACAATTAAAGAGTCAACTTGTTTACGTAGTTTTTCGATTCCTAAAAGTGCCTGCTCCTGACGTACTTTCCCTTCAAACTGAAACGGAATTGTCACGATACCCACTGTAAGGATTTCTCTTTCTTTTGCTAATTGTGCGATAACGGGAGCTGCACCAGTACCGGTTCCTCCACCCATACCAGCGGTAATAAATACCATTTTAGTGCCGCGGTCTAACATTTTCTCAATGTCGGCAATGCTTTCAATAGCAGACTGCTGTCCTACGTCAGGATTTGCTCCTGCTCCAAGACCTTCTGTTAAATTTACTCCTAACTGAATTTTGTTAGGCACTGAACTGTTCTGCAGTGCTTGTGAATCGGTATTACAAACTATAAAATCTACACCTTTAATACCTTGTTTAAACATGTGGTTGATAGCATTGCTTCCTCCTCCACCTACACCTATTACTTTGATTACATTTGATTGGTTTTTTGGTAAATCAAATGAAATACTTCCAAATTCTGAGTTGCTCATCATCTTTTTGGTTTTTTGAAATTCTTATTTAGTACATTTTTTACTTCTTGACTTGGGGCAAGAAAGTAATCCTTCTCTTTTATTATTCTGCGTTGTCTAAAAAATCTTTGATTTTGTCGACATATCTATCAAAAAATGATCTTCTGATTTTTGTTTCTGTAGATTCTGGTCCAGCCTTAGTTGTTTTAACTTCTCTTGCGTGTTCCATAGTTTCTACTTTTTCAACGTAGTTTTCTTCAACTTCGTATCGCGGCTGCTGTACAGGCGGTTCAACGGTTCTGTAAACTACTTTTGGCTGTTCATTAACAACTTCCATTCTAATAGCACTTTGTGTACTGTTTTCGATGCTGTTCATTACTAAACCAACTGCTGTTGCAAATAACGGACTGGAAATTTCTTCGCTTGAGTTTCCTGCCAAATGCTCGTTTGGATATCCAATTCTGGTATCCATACCAGTGATGTATTCTACTAATTGTTTAATGTGCTTTAATTGTGCACCACCACCAGTAAGAACAATTCCTGCAATTAACTTTTTGCGGGGATCTTCATGTCCGTAAGCTTTGATTTCTGCAAAAACCTGTTCTACGATTTCCACCACACGGGCGTGGATAATTTTTGAAAGATTTTTTAATGAAATCTCTTTTGGTTCTCTGCCTCTTAAACCAGGAATAGAAACAATTTCGTTGTCTTTATTTTCTCCCGGCCATGCTGATCCGAATTTTATTTTTAAAAGCTCTGCTTGTTTTTCGATAATCGAACAGCCTTCTTTAATATCATCTGTAATTACATTTCCTCCAAAAGGAATTACAGCTGTATGACGAATAATTCCGTCTTTAAAAATGGCTAAATCGGTTGTTCCGCCCCCGATATCGATAAGCGCAACTCCCGCTTCTTTTTCTTCCTGACTTAAAACAGCATCTGCAGAAGCTAATGGTTCTAATGTTAATCCAGACAATTCGATTCCTGAACTCTGAATACATCTTCCAACGTTTCTGATTGAAGAAGCCTGCCCTACTACAACGTGAAAACTAGATTCTAATCTTCCGCCGTACATTCCAATTGGTTCTTTGATTTCAGATTGTCCGTCGATCTTAAATTCCTGCGGCAGAACGTGAATAATTTCTTCTCCCGGTAACATAGCCAGTTTATTTACCTGATCGATTAAAAGCTGAATATCTTTTTCACCAATTACTTCTTCCGGATTATTACGGCTGATGTAATCTGTATGCTGAATACTTCTGATGTGCTGCCCGGCGATACCTACAACTACATCTTTTATTTTATAACCTGAATTGTTTTCTGCTTCAAGGATTGCCTGCTGAATAGATTGAATAGTCTGCGTAATGTTGTTTACCACACCACGTGCAACACCAAGACTTTTGGATTTTCCAATACCCAAAATTTCCAATTTACCATACTCATTTTTCTTGCCTATCATGGCAACTATCTTTGTCGTTCCAATATCTAGACCTACTGCAATGTTATCTTTTTCCATCTTCTATTATTTTGTGCAAACTACTTGTTCCGTAAACCTAAGGTCAATTTTATTGTATTTGTATAACGTACTATCTAAAACAGCCTTTTGAAAAAAGGCTTTATAGTTTCTAAATTTTCTATCAACATTCATTGTACGACCAAAATCTATGACGTAATCATAGTTTCGGTTAAACATTTTTAGGCTGCCATTAGGCATAATTTGTATTGCAATGATGTTTTTTCTCAAAAACGCATCGTCGTAAATTGTGCGAAATAAAGCAGCTAAATCTTCGTTATTTTTTTCATTTATTGCCCCAGAAACAAGAGGAACTCGCGCCGTAAAATTATCTGACAAGGGCATTTTATCACCCTCATAGTCAATATAAAAAGAGCGATCACCATTATAGATTCTTGCTATTGGTGTCTTCTGTTTTACTACCGCTTTTAGAACGCCATCGATACTTACAAAAACATCTGACTTCTCAATCATGTCTTGCGCATCAAGGGTTTTCTCTATCTTATTCAAATCTACTTCATCTTTTCTAATACTGGAAGCGTCTCTTTTATTTTCTATCAACAATTTATTAACCGTTTCCGGCTTTACAAAAAGCGTATTTTCTCCTACAAAAACAACCATAGATTTTTTCAATTTTCTATCTCCATTTCGGTGCTGCGCGAAAGAATATAGAAAAAGAACAAGCCCTAAAATGAGTACTAATCGAATATTTGTCCAATTAAATATTTTCATTCAGCATTTTTTTAATTGATGGTACCATTTCACCAATATCACCAGCCCCTATTGTTACAATTATTGGCGCATCACTGGCTTTGATTTCCGCTAATAAATCTTCTTTTGCAACAATTTTTCTGTTCGGGTTTGTCATTTTATCCAGCAGCCATTGCGATGTAATTCCTTCCATTGGTAATTCGCGTGCCGGATAAATATCCATCAAAAACACTTCATCAAACTGAGACAGGCTTTCGGCAAATCCGTCGGCAAAATCTCTAGTTCTGCTAAACAAATGCGGCTGAAAAACTGCCAGAACTTTACGTCCCGGATACAACTCTCTAACTGCCTGATGAACAGCATTTATTTCTGTTGGATGATGTGCATAATCATCTATATAAACTAACTTATCTGATTTAATTTGATAAGAAAAACGTCTTCTGATTCCATTAAATGAGGCAATAGCTTTTGCAATGGCGTCGGTCGGGGTGCCATACGTTTTCGCCATCGCAATAGCCATTAACCCATTCATTAAATTGTGTTTTCCCGGAAGTCCAAAACGAAGGTCTTTCATAATTTCTGACGGCGTCTGCACATCAAAAACATAATTTCCATCTTCAATTCGAACATTATAGGCTTTATACACTGCATCTTCATTTATAGCACATTGAACACCTTCAAGAGGTAATTCTTTGGTTATAAACAATTTGCTTTTATCTTCTACTTTCGAGGCAAATTCAATAAACGAAGCCTGAATTGCATCACTTGTTCCATAAATATCCAAATGATCTGCATCCATTGAGGTAACGCAGGCAATATCAGGATGCAAATGAAGGAATGAACGATCAAATTCATCAGCCTCTACAACGGTTACCGTTTTTCCGGTTCCAATTAAGTTTGAATTGTAATTTTCTACAATACCACCTACAAAGGCTGTAACATCTGCCCCGCTTTGGTGTAGAATATGTCCTAAAATACTAGATGTTGTGGTTTTACCGTGTGTTCCGGCAACTGCAAAACTAAAAGTATCCTTAGTGATAATTCCTAAAACCTCTGCTCGTTTTTTAATTTGGTAATTTCTTTCAATAAAATAATGCCATTCTGAATGTGAGGCTGGAACCGCAGGCGTAAAAATTACCAGCGTATTCTCTACATAATAATTAGATGGAATTAAATTGATGTTGTCTTCAAAATGAATATCAATACCGCTTTCAATCAATTCACTTGTAAGCATAGAAGGCGTTTTATCATAACCGGAAACTTTTTTTCCGATGTATTTGAAATAACGGGCCAAAGCACTCATTCCGATGCCTCCGATACCTATAAAATAAACGTTTTCTATTTGATTTAAATTCATTTTAAAATATGTTTTTTTCGACTTGACTGCCTCTTACTTTTTTGTAAGAAACTAACAATTAATCCTTTGCGTTTTATGAAGTCTTTTCAAGCCTAAATTGCCTAAAATAGCCTTCTTATTTATTTTCTGTGTTGTATAATTTTTATAAAATATTATATTATAACAACTTTTTAATTTGTTCTACAATTACTTTTGTTGCATCCGGGCGGGCCAGTTTTTTAATGTTTGCGCTCAGCTGTTTTTGTTTTCCATCGTCTTTCAGCAGCGCTTCAAAAACAATGCTAAACTCGTTGTCAAGCTCAGATTCTTTCAACAAAATCGCACCTTTTGCTTCTACAATTGCCTGAGCATTTTTAGTTTGGTGATCCTCAGCTACATTAGGAGACGGAATAAAAATTACCGGTTTACCTACAATACATAATTCTGAAACTGATGATGCTCCTGCTCGTGAAATAATGACATCTGCAGCCGCATACACAAAATCCATTCTTTCTATAAAATCAACTACTTTTACGTTTTGCTGATTGTATTTTTTGTAATCCTCAAAATATAATTTTCCGCACTGCCAGATAATCTGAACGTCCTGCGAAAGGAAATTTTGAAGTTCTTTTTCAATTAACTGATTGATTCTCCTTGCTCCTAAACTTCCTCCTAAAACCAACAGTGTTTTTTTATTTGGATCTAAGCCGTAAAAAGCAATCGCTTCGTCACGTTTCGTATCAATATCAATTAAATCCTGACGAACCGGATTCCCTGTTAAAACGATTTTTTCTTTTGGAAAAAATCTTTCTAAATTTTCATAAGCCACACAAATGGCATTTGCTTTTTTACTCAGCAATTTGTTTGTAATTCCGGGAAAAGAATTCTGCTCCTGAACTACTGTCGGGATTCCTGCAGAACCCGCCGCCTGCAATAATGGTCCGCTGGCAAAACCGCCCGTACCAATTACCACATTGGGTTTGAATTTTTTAATAATTCTTTTTGATTCCAATAAACTAGATGCCAGTTTTAAAGGAAACATCATATTTTGCAAAGTCAGTTTTCGCTGTAATCCGGCAATCCAAAGACCTTTTATTTCGTAACCTGCCTGAGGCACTTTCTGCATTTCCATTTTGTCTTTGGCACCAACAAAAAGAAATTCAGCATCCGGGAATTGCAATTTTAATTCGTTTGCAATCGCAATCGCAGGATAAATATGACCTCCTGTTCCTCCTCCGCTTAGTATGAATTTATACTTTGTCATGACTATTCTACTCCTTTTATTTATTTAAAACTGCATTCATTGGATTTCTTGAATTATCTTCGATGGAATACATCGCTTCTTCTTCGTAAATCTCTTCTTTTTCATCAACCGGCAAATCATCTTCGGCCAGTTCCTTATCTATCAATCTTTGAAGCGCTTCTTTTCTTCTTGCTTTTTCTTCTTGTTCTTCGGCAATTTCTTCTTCTTTCTTGGTTACACTAATAATAATTCCGAGAGAGAAACAGGTCATCCAGATCGAACTACCTCCGGAACTTATCAGCGGAAGCGTTTGCCCTGTTACGGGCAGTAATTCTACTGCAACGGCCATATTAATCATGGCCTGAAATATCATCGGAAATCCGAGGCCGACGACAACTAATTTTCCGAACAAGGTATTGGCTTTATGCGATGCAATCACAAATCGGAACAATAACAATAAATACAGAACTAATATTGAAACACCGCCTACTAAACCATATTCTTCTACTACAATGGCGTAAATAAAATCAGAAGAAGATTGCGGTAAAAAGTTCTTTTGAACGCTTTTTCCAGGTCCTAATCCTCCTAATTTTCCTGATGCGATTGCAATTTTTGCCTTTTCAATCTGATAATCATCTTCATCCGGTTTATCTGTCGTAAAATTCATGATACGACTTTCCCATGTTGAAACCCTGCTGAAAAATCTTGATTCAGGGAATGCTTTTGCCACCAAAAGGAAAAACGCTAACATCGCTATTCCTGACCCAATAATAAAAGCAATGTATTTTAACGGATATTTACCAATAAACGTAAGCATCATTACCATTGAAAATATCAACGCTGTGGTCGAAAAGTTGGCTGGTAATATTAATGCTAAAGTGATAAAAACCGGTATCCAAAGCTGAATAAATGAGGTTTGAAACGGCTCATTTTCTTCTTTGGTTTTTGACAAATAGCGCGCTACATAAATAAACAATACGCTTGCCGCTAATGTTGATGTCTGAAACGTAATTCCAATGAACGGCACCTGAATCCAACGGCTTGCATTTGCTCCTGCAATTACAGTTCCTTTCAACAAAGTGTACAATAACAACAGCCAGACTACCGGAAGTGCAATTTTTGAAATTGCCCTGAAATAATGGTACGGTACTTTGTGAACCCAGTAAATAATTAAAAAACCGATGCAGACGTGAGCTAAGTGTTTTACTAAATAACCCAATGTGTTTCCGGTTCCGTGACCTATATACGCCAGGTTACTGCTCGCACTAAAAACAGGCATAAACGAAAACAACGCCAATAAGGCCACGAATGACCATATTACTCTATCTCCTTTTAGTTTGTTAACCAGCTCCTTCATTTGTTGTTTTGTTTCAAGTTTTTTTGTTTCAGGCCTCACGTTTCAGGTGTCGAACTTGAAACCTGAAACGTGAAACTTTAAACTATTTTCTACAAGTTATGAACTGCTTGCTTGAATTGCTTCCCTCTGTCTTCGTAGTTTTCGAATAAATCGAAACTCGCGCAGGCTGGAGACAATAAAACAGCATCACCTTTTTCTGTTAATCTTTGAGCAGTTTTTACTGCATCATTCATGTTATTTACTTCAACCATAATATCTACTACAGCTCCAAAAGCGTCGATAATTTTACGGTTGTCGATTCCTAGGCAGATAATTGCTTTTACTTTTTCGCGAACTAATGACATTAATTCATTGTAATCGTTTCCTTTATCAACCCCTCCTACAATCCAAACCGTTGGAACATTCATACTATCTAAAGCAAAGAAAGTAGCGTTTACATTTGTTGCTTTTGAATCGTTGATATATTGTACATTCTGAATTTTTAATACTTTTTCTAAACGGTGTTCAACACCTTGAAAATTAGATAAACTTTCACGAATCGTTGCATTTCTAATTTGCATCAATTTTGCTACAGAGCTTGCTGCCATTGCGTTTTTCATATTATGTTTTCCTTCTAACGCAATGTGTTCTGTTTCCATTGTAAACTCTTCTTGGTTGATCTTTATTTCCATTTTGTTGTTATTTATAGAAGCCCCTTCATCGAATGTTTTGGTCAATGAAAAAGGAATTAATTTTGCTTTTGTTTTGTTGTTTTTTAACCATTCTGTGCTTGCCTCATCGTCTGCATCGTAAATGAGATAATCACTTTCGGTTTGGTTCATCGTTATTCGAAATTTCGAATTGATATAATTTTCATATTTATATTCGTATCGATCTAAATGATCCGGGCTGATATTGGTTATTATGGCGATATCCGGCCGGTAATCTATTATTCCGTCTAACTGAAAACTGCTTAATTCAAGAACGTATGCGTCGTATTTATTTTCGGCTACCTGCCAGGCAAAACTCTTTCCTATATTTCCTCCCAAACCTACATTGAGTCCGGCCGATTTTAGTAAATGATGCGTAAGCATTGTGGTTGTCGTTTTACCATTACTTCCGGTAATTCCTATCGTTAATGCTTCTGTAAAAGGTTTTGCAAATTCTATTTCCGAAATCACTTTTACTCCCGCCGCAACCAGTTTTTTTATTATCGGAGATTTATCCGGAATTCCGGGGCTTTTCATCACCACATCAGCATTCAAAATCAAATCTTCAGTATGCTGTTCTTCTTCCCAGTCAATCTTATTAATGATAAGAACTTCTTTATAACTCTCTTTTATCTTTCCAAAATCCGATACAAAAACGTCGTATCCCTTTTTCTTCCCGAGAATAGCGGTTCCAACCCCGCTTTCTCCTCCACCTAATACCACTAATCTCATCTATCTTAGTTTTAAAGTAACGATTGATAATATGGCTAACATTACAGCAACAATCCAGAAACGGGTTACGATTTTACTTTCGTGGTATCCTTTTTTCTGGTAATGATGATGCAGCGGTGACATCAGAAAAATTCTTCGGCCTTCGCCAAAACGCTTTTTTGTATATTTAAAATAGGTTACCTGAATAATTACTGAAGCACTTTCGGCAAGGAAAATTCCGCAGAATAAAACAATTAATATTTCTTTACGAACTGCAATAGCTAATACGGCAATGATTCCTCCAATTGTTAAACTTCCTGTATCTCCCATAAATACGGATGCGGGAAATGAATTGTACCAAAGAAATCCAATCAATGCTCCAACAAAGGCCGAGATAAAGACGGTCATTTCTCCCGAATTAGGGATGTACATAATATTCAGATAATTTGAGAAAATGATATTTCCTGAAACGAATGTAAATATCCCGAGCGCGAGGACAGAAACTGCGGAGGTTCCGGCAGCAAGACCATCGATTCCGTCCGTCAAATTAGCTCCATTGGAAACCGCTGTGATTATGAAAATCACTACCGGAATAAATACTAACCAAGCCCATTTTTCGTATCCGTCTCCCATAAAAGAAAGAACTTCTGCATAATCAAATTCGTTGTTTTTTACGAAAGGAATTGTTGTTGCTGTAGATTTTTCCTCAACCGGAGCAGGCAGTACAACTGTTGTATTTGCTGCGGTTTTAAAAACATCTGTTTTTCCTGTATCTGTTCTTACTGTAACAGCAGGATTAAAATACAAAACTGCACCAACAATAATTCCAAGACCAACCTGACCAATAACTTTAAAAATTCCTTTTAATCCTTGTTTATCTTTTTTAAATATTTTGATATAATCGTCAACAAAACCAATAGTTCCCATCCACAAAGTAGTTACAATAAGCAACACGATATAAATGTTGTGCAGTCTGGCAAATAAGAAAACCGGAACCAATGTGGCAAAAATGATAATTAATCCTCCCATTGTAGGTGTACCTGCTTTTTCGTTTTGACCCGCAAGACCCAATTCACGTACAGTTTCTCCCACTTGCTGACGACGCAAAAAGTTAATCACCCTTTTACCATAAATAGTTGACAAAAGCAATGAAAGCATGAATGCTAAAGCCGATCTAAAAGTAATGTACTGGAAAACTCCTGTTCCAGGCACATCTAGTGTTTTGTCAAAATATTCAAATAAATAGTACAGCATATTTCTCTATTTTTTAAATTCCAATTTTGAAATTCCAAATTCCAATTGTGTGGTGGTATTTGAACTTAAAATCTTTTATTATTTATTCAGTTGTTCTAAAATTTCTTTTACTGTCTCCATATCATCAAAATGATGGCGAACCCCATTTATTTCCTGATAAGTCTCGTGTCCTTTACCGGCAATTAAAATGATATCTTTTGACTGAGCTAATTGGCAAGCTGTTTTAATAGCTTGTTTTCTGTCGGTAATTCTCAGTACTTTTTTATAATTATGACCTTCAACACCTTGTTCCATTTCATCCAAAATCACTTCGGGATCTTCGTTTCTTGGGTTGTCTGATGTTAAAATTGCTTTATCACTAAGATCTGTCGCAATTTTTGCCATAATTGGTCTTTTTGTTTTATCACGATTTCCGCCGCATCCCACAACTGTAATCAATTGTTCGTTTTTAGTACGGATATCATTTATCGTCTTTAGAACATTTTCTAATGCATCCGGCGTATGTGCATAATCTACAACAGCTGTAATTCCGTTATCTGAAACGATATACTGAAAACGCCCCGAAACACTTTCTAAATCAGACAATAAACGCAACGCTTCTAAACTATCAATTCCAAGCTCTACTGCAGTACCATAAATAGCTAAAACATTGTAAGCGTTGAAAGTCCCAATTAGTTTTACCCAAACTTCATTATCATTAACTTTCAGTAATAATCCGGACAACTGGCTTTCTAAAATCTGAGCTCTGTAATCTGCATAAGATTTCAAAGCGTAAGTCAGTTTTTTAGCAGCAGTATTTTGCAGCATTACTGAACCATTTTTATCATCAATGTTTGATAATACAAAAGCAGTTTTTGGCAGAGAATCAAAAAATGATTTTTTTACGTCTCTATATTCAGCAAACGTTGGGTGATAATCTAAGTGATCATGCGAAAGATTCGTGAAAATTCCGCCCACAAAATGCAAAGCTTCAGTACGTTTTTGGTGGATTCCGTGTGAACTTACTTCCATAAAACAGTGCGTAACTCCAGCTTCAGCCATTTCATTTAAATAATGATTTATGGTTAAAGAATCTGGTGTTGTGTGTGTCGCCGGATATTCTGTTTTATCAACTACAATTTTTACTGTTGATAATAAGCCGACTTTAAAGCCTGCTTTTTCAAACAGCTGAAACAATAATGATGCAATTGTCGTTTTTCCGTTTGTACCTGTTACGCCGACTAATTTTAGTTTTGCAGATGGATCTCCAAAATAATTAGCTGCCATAAAAGCCAAAGCTGTATTGGTATCTTTGACCTGAATATAAGTAACGTCTTTCTGAATATTTTCAGGAAGTTTGTCGCAGATAATAGCTTTTGCACCTAACTGAATTGCTTTTTCAATATAATCGTGTCCATCAGAAAGTGAACCGCGAATTGCCACAAAAACATCATTTGATTCTACTTTGCGTGAATCAAATTCGATTTTCTGAATATCAATATCTGTTGAACCTGTTACAGATTCAATAGTTACTTTATATAATATGTCTTTTAATACTTTCACGATAATTCTAATACAATTGTTGTGTTTTTGCTAATACTGGTTCCAGCTTGAATCGATTGATTTTTTACTTTCCCCATTCCATTTACTTTTACTTTCAAACCTAAATTTTCCAGCAAAGCAATCGCATCCATTCCCGGCATTCCTTTTAAATCAGGAATCTGGCTTAATTTTTTATTAGCCTCCTTTTCATATTTTTCATAACTGACTTCCTGTTTTGCAATCTTAGAATCCAGTTGTTTTATTTTATTGGTTGATGGCGCATCTGTAAATATTTTTTGAGCGATTCTTTTAAAAACCGGTCCTGCAACGTCTGCTCCATAATAATTATTTCTAGCAGTATTGGGTTTGTGAACCACTACAATACAAGAATATTTTGGATGATCTGCCGGAAAATATCCAACGAAAGAAGACGCATAATACAATGCTGATTTTCCTTCTTTCCCGCCGTAATTAACCTGAGCTGTTCCTGTTTTTCCTGCCATTGAAAAATCTTTCGAATACAGTTTAGAACCCGTTCCTTTTTTAACCACATTTTGCAAAACCGCTCTTACTTTCTTCAAAGTCTCAGGCGAGCAGACTCTTGGGTTTATTACTTCGACATCAAACTTTTTAATCGTTTTATTCCATTCTTTAATTTCAGATACAAACTGCGGTTTAACCATTACACCATCATTTGCAACTGAATTGTAAAATGCCAGTGTCTGCATTGGTGTAACCGAAACATTATATCCAAAAGCCATCCACGGAAGTGTAGTTCCTGACCAATGTTTGTCTCCCGGCTGCGGAATATAAGGTCTTCCTTCTCCTTTAAAATGCAAGCCCAAAGTTTTATTTAATCCCCAGCTTTTGATATGATTTACAAACTTCGATGGATTATTTTTGTAATTTTCATAAACAGCCTGAACCATTACGGTGTTTGACGAAAGCTCAAATCCGCGGGCTAATGAAACTTTTCCATAACCGCCATGATGCGAATCGCGGACTGATTTTCCATAATATTTAACTACACCACCCTGACTATCATAAACCTTACTTGTATCTGCCACTTTATCTTCTAAAATCGCCATTAAATCAACTAGTTTAAAAGTCGATCCGGGTTCCTGAGATTCAGCAATAGCATAATTTGTTGTTTCGTAATACGATCCGTCTTCTGCTCTTCCTAAATTTGAAATTGCTTTTACATGACCTGTTTGTGTTTCCATAACCACAACACAACCGTGATCTGCTTCGTAATCTTCTAATTGTTTTAATAAAGCGTGATGTGCAATATCCTGAATAAAAACATCTATAGTCGAAATTACATCGTAGCCGTCAATTGGATCTACTTCGTTTACATCACGAATCGGTTTCCACTGTCCTTTTGCAATTTTTTGTTTTAGAATTTTTCCGTCTTTTCCGTTTAGATAGTTTTTAAAAGCCCATTCGATTCCTTTTCCAACTTCAACTCCGGTTGCCGGGTCAATTCGGTCATAACCAATTGTTCTTTCGGCAATTTTACCTATCGGATGTTTTCTAACGGTTTCCTGCTCTACGATAATTCCGCCTTTAAAAGCACCTAAATTGAATAATGGAAATCCTTTAATTTTCACATATTCGGTATAACTTAGGTTGCGGGCAATTAAATAATAACGGTTTTTATTGGCTCTCGCTTTTCTTAATTCTTTTTCGTAATAACCTGATGGTCTGTCTAAAACAGTTTCCAGAGAATCTGACAATTGTTTTACATATTTCTCAAAAGTTTCTGTTTTTGGCGCTTTTGCATCAAAACGAATTTCATAATTTGGAATTGATGTTGCCAGTAAACTTCCGTCGGCAGAATAAATATTTCCTTTATTTGCCGGAATTACAAAATTTCTTACTGTACGCTGTTTCGCCAGTTTTCTGTAATAATCTCCTTCAACCCATTGAATATTGGTTAATTTAACGACAATAGCAATTGCCATCAAAAAGATGAAAACTGCTACGAGGTAAATTCTGTAGGATATATGTTTATCGTCTACTGCCATATTCTTTTAAAGAAACTTTTTTCTTCTTCTTTTTTAACTTCTATTTTTACAGGAGGCACCGTTGATGGAAAAATCTGCTTTTCGAGCATTTTATCTGATATCGTCGACTCCATTTTCAGCTTCATTAATTCTGAACGTCGATCTACAAATTCTGATCTTAGTTCTTTTACTTCATTGTTTAGTTTTGCTATTTCAAAAACCTTTTGCTCATATCGTTGTGTATTTGCAATCATCAGAATCGCAAGCAGAATTATAAAAACAATGAAACGCCAGTTTTTTACGGCATCGTCGTTTATTAGAAATCTTGCTTTTAATATGCTGAATACTCCACTTTTCATTTTCTACCTATATATATGTATTATATCTTTTCGGCAATTCTCAATTTTGCACTTCTTGCTCTATTGTTAATTTTGATTTCCTCATCATCCGGAACAATCAGTTTTCCTAT
Organism: Flavobacterium johnsoniae UW101; assembly: GCF_000016645.1. Classification (NCBI taxonomy): domain Bacteria; kingdom Pseudomonadati; phylum Bacteroidota; class Flavobacteriia; order Flavobacteriales; family Flavobacteriaceae; genus Flavobacterium; species Flavobacterium johnsoniae. The sequence continues at coordinate 2,084,383 of NC_009441.1, read as the reverse complement.
TGTTTTAAACGGCACCGAGAAGTTTCCGTAAAAATCTCTCTCTGGCTCTCCTTCAAACATTCCGTTTTTAATAAATCTTTTTACCAGTCTGTCTTCTAAAGAGTGGTATGAGATTACAGAGAATCTTCCGCCCGGTTTTAAAATTTCAAGAGACTGCTCTATAAATTCTTTTAAAACATCCATTTCCTGATTTACCTCGATTCGAATCGCCTGATAGATTTGAGCCAATATTTTATTTCGAACTTTCTCCGGTAAATATTTTTTCAAAACTTCTTTTAATTCATCGGTCGTTTTTATTGGTCTATGATGTCTGGCTTCTACAATTGTTCTTGCCAGCACTGGTGCATTTTTCAATTCCCCATAATCAAAAAAAACACGACGTAAATCCTGTTCTTCATATTCATTTACCACCCGGTAAGCATTTAAGTCATTTTTTTGACTCATCCGCATATCCAGCTCAGCATCGAATCTTGTTGAAAAACCTCTCTCCGGAACATCGAACTGATGTGATGAAACTCCTAAATCTGCCAAGATCCCATCTACTGCTTTTATTCCATGAAAACGAAGAAATCTTTTTATAAATCTAAAATTCTCATTAATTAAGGTAAACCTCTCATCAGGCAGCGCATTTGCCAGCGCATCTTCATCCTGATCAAAAGCAAACAATTTTCCGTTTGGCCCTAAACGTCTCAAAATTTCTTTTGAGTGCCCGCCGCCGCCAAACGTTACATCTACATAAATGCCGTCTGGCTTAATATCTAAACCATCAACCGTTGGATGAAGTAAAACCGGATTATGATATTCCATTGTCGTCGTCATTAATATTTCCCATTACTTCCTCGGCTAAATCGGCAAAATCCATATCTTCGCCGCTTATTGATTTTTCGTATAAATCTTTATCCCAAATTTCCACAATATTAACCGCAGATGAAAAAACCACATCTTTAGAAATACCTGAAAATGTCACCAAATCTTTTGGCACTAACAATCTTCCCAATGCATCAATTTCTACCACTTTAACACCAGCAGTAAATCTTCGAATGAAATCATTGTTCTTTTTTACAAAACGATTCAACTTGTTAATTTTCGCCATCATCAAATTCCATTCATCCATTGGATACAATTCTAAACACTGCTGAAACACCGAGCGCTTCAAGACAAAACCGTCCTGAAGTGACGAAGCCAATTGCTTTTTTAAAGGCGCAGGTATCATTAACCTCCCTTTTGCATCGACTTTACACTCATATGTCCCTACAATTGTATTCAAGAAAAACTACTTAACATGTTATACAGCAAAAATATAAAAAATTTTACCACATATTACCACTTACTACCACTTTGTTGATAAGTTTAAGCCATTTACTACCACTTTACATAAACATTGATCAATCAACACTTTAGATATTAATCAGCCTGCAGAATGATTCTTTTAACAATTAAAAAAATTAAGTAGCATTTCTCTTAAAAAATTAATTATAATGCAATGAATTTAACATTTACATAATATTCGCAAAACTGTTTTAAAAGCTGATTTTTAAACAGTTATAAGTTCTACTAAAATTATGTAGTTAAAAAATGGCAGCAAAAATCCATTTTTATTTATTTAACCCTATATTTGTCGAAATTGAAATTGGCATTAGATTAGATGGACAAACACTATAAAAAAGAAGGCAAATACAGCTATTTTGAAGCAGGAGAAGGAACCCCTATCGTTATTTTGCATGGGTTAATGGGAGGTCTAAGTAACTTTGATGGTGTAGCACAATATTTCCCAACGAAAGGATATAAAGTTGTTATTCCGGATTTGCCAATATACACACAAAGCATTTTAAAAACGAACGTAAAAAGTTTTGCTAAATACGTTAAAGATTTCATCACTTTTAAAGGTTTCGACAAAGTAATTCTTCTTGGAAATTCTCTAGGAGGGCATATTGCCTTGTATCATACAAAGCTTTATCCTGAAAAAGTTGCCGGACTTGTAATTACAGGAAGTTCAGGACTTTATGAAAGCGCAATGGGAGACAGTTACCCTAGAAGAGGCGATTATGAATACATTAAAAAGAAAGCTGAAGATGTATTTTATGATCCAAAAATTGCAACTCCGGAGCTTATTGATGAAGTATATGCGACCGCCAATGACCGCATAAAACTGATTAAAACTTTAACAATTGCCAAGAGCGCAATTCGTCATAATATGGCCAAAGATTTACCAAAAATGACAGTTGACACCTGCATCATTTGGGGTAAAAATGACTCAGTAACACCTCCAAATGTTGCTGAAGAATTTGACAAATTATTGCCTAATTCAAGTTTGTACTGGATTGACAAATGTGGACACGCTGCTATGATGGAGCATCCTCAGGAATTTAATGAAATTCTTGAGAAATGGCTTACCGAAAAGAATTTATAGCATCTAAATTTCGATTTAAAGGAGGTTTTAAAACCAAAAAACATGAAAATTAATACCGCCGAATTTATTGTCAGTAATTCTGATGCAGCAAAATGCCCGAAAGATTTTTTGCCGGAATACGCATTTATAGGCCGATCAAATGTTGGTAAATCATCGTTGATAAACATGATTACCAACCATAAAAACTTAGCAAAAACATCTGGAAAACCTGGAAAAACCCAGCTTATAAACCATTTCAAAATCAATAATAATTGGTTTTTGGTCGATTTGCCCGGTTATGGATATGCTAAAGTTTCAAAAAAAACGAAATCAATTTTCCAGCAGTTTATTACTGATTATTTTGAAAACAGAGAACAGTTAGTCTGCGCTTTTGTTTTGATTGATATTCGCCATGAAGCCCAAAAAATAGACATTGAATTTATGTCGTATATGGGTGAAAGTGAAATTCCGTTCTGCATTATTTTTACCAAAGCAGACAAAATTAGTAAAGGAAAAATCGATTCGCATATTGCGGCTTACCGCAAACAGATGTATGCCAACAACTGGGCAGAAATGCCTCAGTATTTTGTAACCTCATCAACAGAATCTATTGGAAAAGATGAACTTTTGACCTATATAGATGAAGTAAACCAAGAGGTTTTTAAAAACAACAGCGGTTTTTTAAATTCGATTTAAGAAGTTAAATTCCAATAATAAAAAAATCCCAAATTCTGATTCAAGCAATTGGAATTTGGGATTTTCATTTTTTTCAAAGAAAAATCTTAAAACTATATATTTAAAACTATATTTGAAGCAAATCAATTATGGCGTATGGATAATTTTAAATCAATGTATTTAGTATTCGGCTTTGTTTTTCTTTTTATTTTTTCATCCTGCCAATCGCCACATTATATGTTTATGATCGGGCAGAGAACCGGAGTTGATTTTACATCTGGAAAATGGCTGCTAAATGAATTAGATTGTCCCAAAAATTCCAAAGACAAGTTAACCGAAGAGTCTCTAACTTTTTTTAAAAAGAACTTAGGAGATCGTATATTTTACATTCATGACGTAAAAGGACTGCTTGTTACCCGAAAGATTAATTTAAACCCCAACAGCGTCAAAATAAAAGAACTTAAAGACGGAACAGGCTTTGATTTTTTTATTAATATTTCTACAAAAAAAAATAAAAGCGACTTATCATCTGTAGAACTTTACCCAGATGACTACAGCTCAGGAAAAAATGAAGCTTCAGTAATTCTGGAAATATACGATTTGAATTTACAGCAAATTATTTATTCGCAAAACGTTATAGGCATCACTAATAAAGCCAATACAAAATCGATGTGGGAAACAGAAAAATCAAGTAAACTTGCTGACAATGTTGTTTTTTACAAAAATTCAAATGCTTTAATGACAGGAGCTTTAAAAAAGATTTTTAAAGATTTAAAGAAAAGATCTATTAAATAAGATTATAAAAAAAAACTTTTAATCGGTTGTCTCTTCTCCACCAATAGATATAGAATAGTTTCCTTTATACACCATATATTTAACAGTAAATTCCTTGCCTTCTTTACCTTCTTTAGATAATTTATAACATAAGTTGAGTCTCCACTTGCTAAAGGTCTTTTAGGACTAGAATAAAAAACTGGTATATAAAACTCTCTTTTTTCTCTTTTTTTTTAGCAATCTCATAATCAATTATTCCTTTTAGAGAACATTTATTTTCTGCAACAAATTTTGTCATTCTTTCAAAAACGCCATATCAAATTATAAAAAGTATTATCCTATTCAACATATTTATAAGGGGAATTTTCATTATAAAAATCCCAAACAAGCATATCTTCATTTCCTTTTTTATCTTTTATATAATATGTTGTCATTTCGTTCCTATCCGATAAATAGAAGTACGACTCATAATTATTTATTATAAACCTTGATCTTAAACCAATACTGTCGTTATGATTGCGTAATTTTTCAAGAGGTATTTCTTTAATAGGAATTTTTAATTCTTTATAATATTGCTCAATATCCTTTTTTGTTTTAAACAATCCCTTTTGTTGATTGTTATTGTCAATAGGGCTAATTATACTTTTGAATTCTAAAATATCATTTTTAAAAAAATAGGTAATAATTTTTCCTTTTATTGCATTGCTATCTTTAAAAACAGGAATAGGTCGTTTATCATTATTTGTTGGGGCAATATTAGTATAAACAACCATAATGAATTTTGTAAATTTTGATGGAACTACAGGATCTCCATCTTTTAAAGTATGCTTCTCATTAACAATTCCTTCCAATCCTGTCATTGAATATTTATAGAATCCATTGTCAGCTAATTCTTTTTGAGTTACAAGTTCATTTGTATAATGGTTGATTCTATCAATTTTCTGACATGAATTAAACAGTAGTAGTGATATTAATAGTAATAATATTATTTTCATTTTGTAGTTATATCTGTAAAAACCATTATCCATCAACTCTTTTGGCGTTACGGGCTTTGGCAAATAGTGGTTTATCCTGTCTTTTTTTGCACACGACAAAAATGATAGAAGCAATAGCAGTATTATTTTTTTCATTAGAAATTTATTCGTGATCTTTTGATTGATAAAGCTTGTTAACTATAAAAAAAGTCAAAAACAATTCGAAAATAAAATAAATCAAGATAATTATAATTGATGAAATGCTAAATGATTTTGAATCATTAAATAAATTATATTCATAAAATGCATCACAACAAAAATGAAATATGCAATGTAGATATAGTATAAAGATGTATATATATTTTAGACTTGTTTCAACGATTTTTTCTATAAATACCATTATAAAAACAATTAACAAAATAATTGTGGTAACTATAAACTCTAGAGCTATTAATATAGGATTCCCAGAAGTATTCTCAAGTATGTAAGAATCTAATGAGGTAAATAATCCTCTAAATAAAAAAAAATGAATAAAGAATATTAAGAATCCAAAGATTAAAAGCTTTTTCATTAAAATTTTAATTAGATTTATTTTTTGTATATAATATTTTTGTCACATAAAAAGTAACCATTAATTCAAATAATAAATAAATAAGAATAATAACAATTGAAGATGTTACAAAACATTTGGGATTATTAAATAAATGGTATTGATAAAACGCGTTTATACAAAATACAGACAAACAATTCAAATACAATAAAAAATACATTCCCCATTTATATTTAACTCTCATTAATTTTTCTACTATAACTAAAATAACGGACAGCGCATATAGCAAAAATGTTAAATAGAACGCAATTAACGTAAATATTCCTCTATCATTACTTTCATAATGTTTTGGAATGTATGCGTTTAATCTTGTAAAAAGAACAATCAGAATAAAAAAATGTACAAAAAACATTAAAAAACTAATTAAAGCTATTTTTTTCATTAAAATTTCAGTTTATATGCGTCAGTATAGTAAAAATAATTTTCAGTTTTTATGCTGAATTTAAGATTTAATAAATTGGTTATTTCTTCTCCATCAAAAGGTATGGGATAGTTTCCTTCGTACATCATATATTTAATTGTAAATTCCTTAGCTTCTTTTGCTTTTTGTAAATAATCTGTAAAAGCAATAGAATCCCCTGACGCTGCTAATCTTGTAGGACTAGAATAAAAAACTGGTATAAAAAACTCTCTTTTTCCTCTTTTTTTAGCAATCTCATAATCAATTATTCCTTTTAAAGAACATTTATTTTCTGCAGCAAATTTTGTCATTCTTTCAAAAACGCTTATGTCAATTTTTTGTAGATCTAATTTAAATTTTAGGGCAAGCAGCCATGCTAAATTCTTCACATAGTTTAAATACCAGTCAGGTCTTATGTAAATCATATCTGGATAACCACTATCTATAGTTAAATGCTCTGTTGTAAAATATCCACCACCATACATTTTAAATTTATCTGTTGATTTAAGCAAATAGATTTCTTGAAATTCTTCGGTTAAGGTTTTTCCATTAAAAGCTTCTCTTTGATAATTTTCATTTGTTAAAAAAGAATATCCATATTTTTTGGTGAATTCGTTAATTCTAACAATCCACGGTTCTACATCTTTAGCCAATGATTTTCCTCCTTGACCTTTCCAGCTGGCAATTGCTTTCGGTAAGTTTTCATCCCCTAAATGCAAATTATAAGCAGTTAAATTACTCGGTTTGATATTATCTAATTTTGTATGCGCATAGGTATCACCAAACCTATGCAATAATTCTCCAAGTTGACGAATACAATCTTCCCGATTTTTATCATTAATTTTTAACCATAGAATTTTTACTGCCGTCATAAATTCTTCAATTCCATGAAAGCCTCCTGTTAAAGAATGCACAGAACCTTGATAATCTGGATCCGCCCAAGTGTCGTTTAATTCAAAATCTATTTCACTATGAATTGTAGTGTCTGGCGATTCAGTAGCAATTGCTAATTCTTCAGCATCTTCTTCATTCATTCCCAGCATTAAACATACTAAATATACTGTACTATAATGTCCGTCTGTTTCATAAAGTAATGCAGAATTTATTAGTTTTTTCTTTGGAGCATCTTCAGGATTTCCGTATGTAATTTGATTATCTGCAGTTTCCCTAATAAATCCACCTGCATTATTAATAATATTACCATTACTATACATCTTATAATTCCCACCGGTAGTTTTTGTGATCGTACCTTTTACAAATCTTGTCCTCATGATTTAATTATTGGTAGTGTTTTCACCACTATTGTTTTGGATATCATTTTTAGCATGTTTTTGAATGTCTTTCTCAGTATTGTTTTGAATACCCTCTAAAGCTGTTTCTTGTCTTTCTTTTTCAGTATGAGAATGAAAATCTCCGTCAATTTGTTCATGGTATCCACCAACCACATAAAGTATTTTATCTCCGTTAACCTTTGTATTCATTATTCCTCCGACCCCTAAAGTTTTATTGACCCCCGCTGTTTCAGAAATATTTTGGCCAGCATCAATTTTTATATTTTTTCCTGCTGTTATAATAACATCCTCACCAGCTTCCAGTTCAATATTTTTAGGTGCTTTTAGTTTTATATTTCCATCACCATATACTACAACAAGAGCTTGTCCTTTTTCGCTTTCAATGGTAATATCACCCGTTTCATCATTAAGAATAGCCTTATTACCGCTTCGGGTTCTAAATACCTTTAAATCATTATTTGGCGTACTGAAACCGCTTTTTTCTTTTCTGCTGGTTATGGTTCCCATTGCAATAGGCAGTTCGGCATTATTACACTGAAAATCTACAAAAACTGTATCGCCAATTTCCGGCAGCGTATGGCTTCCTCTGGCATCGCCTCCGTATTTCTGCACAAAGGGAATATAAGGAGTGGTTTCGCCTTTGGCTTCCTGCCACGGCATCTGCACCTGTATGCCGCTGAGTCCGTCCGGGTCTGCATTGCCCGTTACAATGGCGGTCTGGCTTCTGCAGAACGGCACTAAATCAGGATCGGTCTGGGGAGAGAATACAGAACCGTTAAAGTTTACGGCTGTAAAATAATTTTCATAACCGCCTCCGTCGTCGCAAATGTGGGTTATCTGTGTTACACGGTAGGAGCTTTCCAGCTGTACGTCGACACCAGCTATCCTTACTTCGTTTCCTATGGTAATTCCCGGAACTTCGCTGGAGGCTTTTACTTCTGTTAAACGGCTTAGAATAGCGCGCATTTTGTTTTTCGCATATTCTTCTGAGGAACGTCGTGCAGATCCTCCAGCAGGATTCTGGTTAAGCTGTATTATGGTTTCTTTATTAAAGAACTCATTGGATTTATTTAAAAAATTCTGCTGAAAACCGTCGGCTTCTCTTCTGTATTTTAAGGTTTCATCGGTTCTGTAACTGCCGTCGCGGTTGTCATTTTCTATTATTTTAAACATTGCCGGCATGAGTTTAATGGTGTAATCAAAATCCTGCATGTTTACCCCGTAAACTAACTGGGGCTGTCCGCCCACACCGCCTGGACTTCCAAAAACAGTGGTGCGTCCGTTATAATACAGCCAGTGCCCGTTTCTTTTTGCCAGACGGTTTAGAAAAGAGAAATTACTTTCGTTATACTGCACCGTATAAGGCAGGTTTTCTAAATAAAACGGCCTTACATCCATATCAATATCACAGCCTGATTTTACTTTGGTTACAATATCGCTCAGGGTCATATTGGTAAAAGAATTGCATTCGGGACCGTTTTCGAGTGCTATCGTGGAGCTTTTCCCTTTTATTACGATAATTTCTTCTATATCTTTTACACGGGATTTCTTCAGTTTTACTTTGGTTACCACACCATAGAACTGCATGGTATAATGTTTAAGATCTGCGCCAATCATAAGATCCTCCAGACCGTCTATAGGTTTTATTTCGATGCTGATTTTCTCGCCGTAAAGTTTCTGGGAAAAAGGCATCACACTTTTAAACTCGTCAACTAATAAATCCTGTCTTACTTCAAATGAAAAAGTATGGTGATCGTGAATGGTTTGAAAAATTTTTAATTTATTGAAATTGGTAATCCTGATTTCGCCTACTTTAATGGTGGTTATTGTCTGTAATGCCATGGTCGTTGTTAGTTAAGATGTCTATGAATTTTTCCAGTTATTTTCAAAAAGAGTATTTCCTATTTTTACTTCATTTGAAGAAATTAGAATTTCGGTAACCATTGGAACTGATCCTTCGCTTCTGAAACTTTTATGCAGCGATATGCAATAGGCTTTTTTAAAGGTTACATTTTTCATAGTACTCATAGCATCTCTGCGATAGAAAATAATTTTTCCATCTTTTACACTCGTCTGCGAAACCATCCAGTCCGAAAACAAATCGGTTTGGGTGCTTTCTATAACAAGTTTTATCTGTCCGCCTTTTGCTTTATTGGCCGGTTTTCCATTAGTATCAACATTTTGAATAAAATGAACATCAAATTCTAAGACATTAAAAATTTCGTTGTCTAATTCTAATTTTGCTAAAAAACTCATTTTTATATTATATTTATTAATTACTGGCTTTTATGTGATGATACTTATGGGGGTTAAATTTTTGAAAGGCAATATTTAATTTCAATATTCATACTATATCGATTGAATAAATGTATTGGAATTACAATTCCAAGATGTACCCCTAGACGGCATAAAACTATCAGAATAAGACATTTTTGATTGTTTACAAGAAGAATCTTCCATGCCTTTAAGTTTTGGCAGGATTAAATTAACTGCATAAAAAAAACGCTGTAAGACTTGAGTTTTACAGCGTTTTTTTTATGTAATTTATGTTCAAAAAAAATCCCAAATTCCAGTTTTGCAATTGGAATTTGGGATTTTAAAATATTGGATTTTCTATTATTTAGTCAGCTCCAGTTTTTCTGCAAAGTAATCACAGAAGTCTTTCATTGTATCTGACATTTTTTCGTCATCGGTTGCACGTTTAAAAGTATCAGCCATTGCTACTAAAGTCTGGTGAAAGAAAATTTTCATTTCGTCTACCGGCATATCTTTTGTCCATAAATCGATACGCATTGTTTCCTGTGCTTTACTGTCCCAAATTGAAAGCATAATAGCTTTTGCTTCTTCTGCAAGAACACCGCCGTCCTGAGCGCTCCAGGTTAATTTTTCGGGAACGCGGTTTTCGTCTAATTCGACGTTGAATTTAATTTCTGATTTTATTGTATTTGACATTATTTCTTAGGTTTATATTTTGACTTTTCGAAAATTTCTTTTGCATTTACTTTTAATAATTCTGACAGCAAAACGTTATTGTTTTTCATATACGAACGTACAATCTGCCATCCAATCCAGGCGCCCACTCTTCCCGGTGAATCGTTATCTATTTCCAGATAGAATTTAGAAAACGGAGCCGGCACTATAAAACGTGTTGTTAATTTAGGATCTAAACTATACAGCATTTCGTTTTCAAGAAAATAACGCCACATATAGCTTTCATTTTCTTCACACCATTTTATCTGCTCAGGTTTGTAACCTATTTTTTCGGCATCGGTATATTGAGGCAGAAGCAAATCTTTTGCATACAATTGTTTTCCTTCAAAAATCATCTGAGATATTAAATTTTTATCAGGATAAGACGGAATGTTTCGGTAAGTAAAACTCGAAACTACATCCGGCATAATTTGTCTTTCCTCAAAATTGTATTTTAAATAATTTGGAAACTCATAAAACTTATGCTCTCTTCCTAAATACAACTCTAAGGCAACAATTACAAGACTGTCTGCATAAATTGCCTTTGCATTATAATCCATTTCACCAATCACTGTAATAACTTTTGGTGTTTTTGTTTTTGGAAAATAATATTTTACGTGTTTAAAAAGTTCGTTAAACTCTTCACGAACAGGCTCAAAATTGGCGTATTTTTTTTGGACTTCATCATAAACTTCTCTCCAGATTGGTTCTTTCATTTTTTGAAGCCAGACGTTGTCATCATTTCCTTCTGGAAAAAAGAACGGATATTGTTTTTTTACTTTAGCCAGATCTTCTGGTTTGGTCTCAAAAAACACTTTATCAAAACGTTCTACTTTAATATCAACCGGAATTTCTTCAACCTCTTTTTCAACCTTTGTTTTTTGGTCACAAGACAAAAAAAACAAGCACAGAACCACTACAAAGCGATACATTTTCATTTTATTTTAATTAGATTTGTGTTGCTGGAATTAGATTACATATATATGATATCTGTAATCAAAAATAATTCTGCAAATATACATCCCTGTATCTTAAATCTTGAACTATTATGGCTAAAAAAAGCACAATTCAAACAGAAAAAGTAAATACCCATATTGTTGAATGGTTAAAAAATTATGCTGCTAACGCAAAAGTGAACGGTTTTGTGATTGGAATTTCCGGCGGAGTTGACTCTGCTGTGACTTCTACCCTATGCGCACAGACTGGTTTACAGGTTTTATGTGTAGAAATGCCTATCCATCAAGCTGAAAGTCAAGTTTCTAGAGGAAGAGAACATATTGAGCAATTAAAAAAGCGTTTTCCAAATGTTTCGAGTGTAGAAACTGACCTTACTTCAACTTTTGAAGCTTTTAAGAGCTCCGTGCCAACCTCAAAAGATTCAACAAAAGTTAATTTATCATTAGCCAATACAAGAGCACGTATAAGAATGACTTCTTTGTATTATTTAGCAGGAATAAACGGGCTATTAGTAGCAGGGACAGGCAATAAGGTCGAAGATTTTGGTGTAGGATTTTATACAAAATACGGAGACGGCGGTGTAGATTTGAGTCCGATTGCCGATTTAATGAAATCTGATGTTTATGCTTTAGGAGAGTTTTTAGAGATTCCAAAATCAATTTTAACAGCTGCTCCAACAGACGGTCTTTTTGGCGATAACAGAACAGATGAAGACCAATTAGGCGCAAGTTACGACGAATTAGAATGGGCAATGATCGCCTCAGAGTCAGGAAATACGGCGGATGACTTTAGCGGGAGAGAAAAATCTGTCTTTGAAATTTATAAAAGATTAAACACCAGTAATAAGCACAAAATGGATCCAATTCCGGTTTGTTTAATCCCAAAAACGTTAAAATAAATATTTTAACATTTGTCTGCAATATATTACAGAATTTATTTATTAATTTTACAGTTCCAAAAACATGATAACAATTCTAAAAAGGTAAAATTATGATTAAAGTATGTCTTGCAGACAATCATCCTGTGACTCACTTTGGCGTTAAGTCTTATTTTAAAGACCACGATCAAATTTCAATTGTTGCCAACGTAGGCAATTTTTCAATGGTTAGAGATATTCTTCAAACGAAGGAAATCGACATTCTAATCTTAGATTTAGATTTAGAAGGCCTTTCAAGTATCTTCGAAGTAAAATCTATTTTGAAAAATTTCCCAAAAACAAAAATTGTAATTTTCAGTGACTTGGCTGAGCAAATGTATGCTCCAAATGCTATTAAAGCTGGAGTATCCGGGTATGTACACAAAACAGAAAAACTTGAAACCTTAGGTCTTTCTATTATTAAAGTACACGAAGGAAAAATTATCATCAACGAAACAGTTCGCAAAAACATGGCCCTTATTGCTAAACAAAGCAAAAGCGAACGTTTGTACAGAAAACTTTCTAACCGTGAAATCGAGGTTTTACGTTATTTAAGTGATGGTAAGAAAAACAATGAGATTTCTAAAATCTTAAGTCTGAACGAAAAAACGATCAGTACTTACAAACTAAGATTGTTAACTAAACTAAATGTTACCAATTTAGTTGATTTAGTTAATAAAGCTAAGACTTTAGAAATTATTTAATTTCGGTGGTATCCTGATTTACTTTCGTAAATCATCAACCATAAAAAAAGCTCTATATTGTTAATCAGTATAGAGCTTTTTGATTTTTATCCGCCATGGTAAGGAACTACTACTCTTCCTAATTTTTTTGAAAAATTATTCAGCAATTTAGAATAATCGACCACCATCATCAATAATTCAGAATTATCTTCCTGCGGATCAGAAATTAATGAATGTTTCAAATCATGGATAATTTTTGAAACTAAAAACCATCGCATCGAAAATATGGTATCTGAAACATTTTGTTCAATTGTTACGTTTTTATGTTTCGGAAAAATATTCTGCCCTTCCCAATTATGAATGGTAACTTTTTCATCTTCCATTAAAATATTGGTTACTTCCTGAGCAAAATCAGGATTGAGGTGCATTAAATATTTATCCAGACTAAAGGTTTCGTTTTGATTATAATAATCAATTAATCCTGAAAAAATATTCTGAAAAAGAGCATTTGATAGTTCTACCTCGTCTTCCTGCAGACTCAGATAAATTTTTTCATAAACCTTATACCTTCGCTTTTCACTTACCTCTTTAACATTTCCTTCTTCATCAGCTTTTAAAAAAACATCTTCAAAATCTTCTTCTACGCTTCCGTACAGCAATAATATCTCTATAACTTTTCTTTCAAAGCCATACAAAATATCTACTTTTTCTGCTGTTTCCTGTGGATAACCCGGTTCTTCCGGATAATAACCATCAGGCGGTCCTGTTCTTGGATCTTCCGGATCTCCTCCTGAAAAGCCTGTATTTGGCGGCGGATTTCTAAAAACCTGAAAAGGTTTTTGTTCCTGTTTTTGCTTTTTATTTGCTTCGGCAAGATCTTTTTGAACCAGCTGTGCCAGAGTACTCACCAAAACCTGCTCAGAGATTTCCATGATTCGGGCACATTCCTGAATATAGACTTCTCGCTGAATACGATCTGGAATTTTAGAAATACTCGTGACCATATCACGAATCAAATCGGCTTTTTTTATAGGATCATTTTTAGCTTCTCCCATCAGGATTGAAGCTTTAAATTGTATAAAATCTTTACTGTTGCTTTCCAAATACGCCACCAGATCATCATGTGAATTTTTTCGGGCAAAACTATCCGGATCTTCTCCATCAGGAAAGGCGCAGACCCTTACATTCATCCCTTCTTCCAAAATCAAATCGATTCCACGAATAGAAGCTCTAAGTCCGGCCGCATCTCCGTCAAAAAGTACTGTAATATTTTTAGTTAAACGATTAACAAGTCTAATTTGATCCGGCGTCAAAGCAGTTCCGGAAGAAGCCACAACGTTCTCAATTCCAGCCTGATTAAACTGAATAACATCTGTATAACCTTCTACTAAATAACAATTATTTAGTTTGGCAATAGATTGTTTTGCCTGAAAAATTCCGTAGAGAACTTTACTTTTATGGTAAATATCACTTTCTGGCGAATTGAGGTATTTTGCTGCTTTTTTATCGTTGGTTAAAATACGTCCTCCAAAACCCAAAACGCGTCCCGACATACTGTGAATTGGGAACATTACACGACCTTTAAAACGGTCAAAAGGACGATCTTCTCTTGCAATGGTTAAACCTGTGCTTTCCAGAAATTCTAATTTATACCCTTTTCCCAGAGCCTCTTTTGTTAAAGCATCCCAGGTTTCAGGAGAATATCCTAAAGCAAATTTCTTGATGGTTTCATTAGTAAATCCTCTTTCTTTAAAGTAAGATAAACCAATTGCTTTTCCTTCTTCAGAATTAACTAAAACATCCTGAAAATACTTCGCAGCAAATTCTGAAACCAAATACATACTTTCACGAACATCGGTCATTGCTTTTTCAGCATCCGTTTGTTCGGTTTCTTCAATTTCGATATTGTATTTTTTAGCCAGATACCGAATTGCTTCAGGATAGGTGAAATGAGAGTGTTCCATCAAAAAGGCTACTGAGTTACCGCCTTTTCCGGAACTAAAATCTTTCCAGATTCCTTTTGCAGGCGAAACCATAAACGATGGTGAGCGCTCATCTGAAAACGGACTCAGACCTTTGTAGTTACTTCCTGCACGTTTTAAATTGACAAAATCGCCAATAACCTCCTCTACTCGAGCGGTTTCAAAAACAGCGTCTATTGTACTTTGTGAAATCAAAACGTAAATTATTTTTAAAAAATTAGAGCCTGTAAAAGTACGCAAATCCAACCTGAATTTACAAAAAAAGTGCCTCTTTCGAAACACTTTTTCTACTAACTAAACTCAACTTTATTTCTAATTTAAATCGAGACGTAATCCTAAAGAAATATTATTTTCTTTAACTAAATTATCCTGAAACAACGGATTTAAATCGTATTTAAAATACAAACTCACATCTCTGTAACCGATATAAGAACTTAATCCGTAGATAAAATTATTTACATTATAATCGCCTTTGATTCTTGTTTTGTATTTTAAATCGTCTTCTTCAAACTTCAAAATCTGTTTTGATTTTACATTTATACCTGCATAACCTCCCACTCCAAAACGGAAACTTTTATGAGTTTTGAAATATGTTTTTCCATTTTTTTCAATAGGTCTCGTAAAATCAAATTCTAAATGTACTGGAACAGCCAAATAGACATTTCTAAAACGGGATTCTGTTAAGTGAATCGAATTGACTTCCAGATTAGTCTGGTCTCCGTTTACCACAAAGGTCCTGTTATTTGTTGGACGGATATTGTTGTACATTAATGAAAGCCCGTATTTTGCATGAAGCAGATTATCGTTTTTCATTAATCGTGAGTTATAAGTAAAACCCCATTCGTAAAAATGCGAACCTATAAAACTATAATTTGAATCCTGCAGTTTTCCGTCAACCATAGTATTGTTTAAACCCATGGCAAATACAAACTGCGAAGTAGTTCTTTTTTCTCCGTGAATCGAATCTTTGTCTCGTTTTGGTGATTTCCATCGAATCATGTAAACCTTTGAAGAATCTTCTTTTATTTTTCCGTCTACTTTTTTCTGAACCAAGTCATTTAATTCATTTTGAGCCAGAGTTACTTTTTCTTCTATAATTACAGCTCTCGCTTCTGCCAATTCTTTTTTGCGTTTATCAGCTTGTTCCTGCGTGATTTTACCTTCAGACAACTGAACATTTATGGCTTCTATTTCTTCTTTTAGAGCTTCTTTCTCTTCTTTGGTGATTTTTTCTATTTTATTGGCAATTCTTTTCGCTTCAGACTCAAAAGTTTCCTGTCCTATCACTTTGCTTACTACTAAAAAGAAGAAAAGTATAAGATAAATGGTAAAATTTTTCATAATTGATTGTTTTAAAATGATTGATGATTTGATTGATGATGATTTTTTAATTGTTATTTTAAATATGAATTGTTATTTCTTTTCTTCCTGATTTCTGTTTGACAAAGCCACTTTAACTTCCTGAAGATTTTTGTTCACCTTTGTAATTACTTTTTCTCTAAAAGAAAGTTCTAACTCGCCGTCGACTTGATCCAGCAAATCAGCCGCATTGATTTTTACTTTGGCTTTTTTAACCTTGTTTACGTTTTCTGCCAAAACTTTATTTTCGGCAGTTTCAAGCAGTTGGTCAATATTTTCTTTCTTTTGGTTTTCGGCAATTACAGTTTGATTGTTGTTTGTTGATTGTTTTTCCTGATTGTTTTTGATGATAATTGAAGACTCCGCTATGTGATTTGATTGATTTTTAACAGCTTTATTTGATGGTTGATTGAGATTATTTTCTTTTTTATCTGATGCAGATTTTGAAGTTTCTGTTGAAGATTTTTCTGCAATTACAGTTTCAGTTTTAACAGAATCGATAGTATTTATAACTGGTTTTATAATAGAATCTTTTTCAGCATTTTCTTCAATAACTACATTTTTTGGTGCTTGAATGTCTTCCTTATGATTAAAAAAGAAAGTTCCAACTAATAAAAACCCTACAACACTTGCTGCGATGTACAACCATTTTTTGCTTTTCTTTTTAGGTTTTTCTTCGGCAACACTCAACATAGCATCTAATCGATCCCAGGCTTTTTCGCTTGGTTCAATTTTTCGCTGGTTGAGCTTTTCACGGAAATCCTTTTCAAAATTATTCGGTTCCATTATCTTGTTTTTTTAAAATAGTAATTTGTGTTTGCAGCATTTTTCTGGCGTGCGATAATTGTGATTTCGATGTTCCTTCATTAATTCCTAGCATCTTGGCAATTTCATTGTGTTTATAACCTTCTATGGCGTATAAATTGAAAACCATTTTATAACCATCTGGCAGGGCATCTATTAAATACTGAATTTGTTCTACTGTAAACTGACTGTCAATTTCATTGAAACTTTCTTCGACAAAAAATTCATCTTCGGCAAATTTTACTTTTTTCTGAACTCTTAAATACGAAATGCATTCGTTAACCATAATCCTTCGAATCCAGCCTTCAAAACTTCCTTTGTGTTCAAAGTTTTTTAGATTCGTAAATACTTTCATGAAAGCCGTAATCATTACATCTTCTGCCATATGAATGTCCTTTATATACTGCCGGCATACACTTAACATTTTTGGAGAAAACCTGCTGTAAATCTGCTGCTGTGCCTGTCGATTATTTTCGACAGCCAGCTTTATGATTTTGGTTTCTTCTTGATGTAAATGAATAATTTTCATTAATACGCTTTTCGGTTTTTAGTTTTAGAAAAGACTTCTATCAGCATAGACGATTGTCGATCTAAAATGGTTGCATGAAGGGTGGAAAAAATTTTAAACTAAAGTTAATTTTTAAAACAAGAATGATAAAAATGTAAGTTTTTATTTATAATTTTATAAAATAATTTAATTAAATTATGACTGAAAATATCCACCTTTATCCTGACATTGAGAATGTCTTCATTGACAAATCATTAGGTATTTTTTTCAAACCTATTCTAACGGCAAAAACGTTAGTTAATGGTGAAGATTATCATATTCATATAGTTTCAACAGATGGTCTTTTTTGTAAAAATGAATACAAATATTCTGAAAACAATTTTTTTGGCTTTAAATATATTAATGGCAAATATGAATTTCTGGGTGACTTGGCAGTTTTTGATGATTATGAAAAAATTTACGAATTACACAATGCTTTAGAAGAAGACTTTACTCAAAATAAAGATACTTATTTAAAAGAGAAAAGAACTGTAGATGATTATTTAGAAAACATCCTTCAACAATTAGAAAAAAATAATTTCTATAATTTTTCAAATACTGAATACTATGCAGAAGCATTTTACAGCTATAATTTCACGAAATATTTCTATGAAAAATTTGGCGTTCATAAGCATATATCAGTCATAACTGAAAATTACGGCAAAAATACCGATCCTTTTTTATTAGATAAAAAAGAGGCGCTTTCCATTCTTGAAGAGTTTATAATTAATATCGACTATAATTTAAAAAACAATTATCAAATTAATCAAAACATGCTTGTGGCCGCTACAGAAATTTCTCGATTTATGTCAATTATAAGAGATGGAATTGTACTTTCTTTATTAGATACCTCAAATAAAATTGTTTATATACTTGAATATTAAACTTAATAAATACTATTTTTTTCTTTCAATAACATAGATGCTTTGAATTCAGAATCGCAGTAAGCAGAAGAGATAACCTTTAAAAACAAATCTCGTTATTTTTACTTTATAAAACATTTTATATTTTTGTAAGATAATTTTTAAAAAAAACAACAATGAGCTTTAATGCAAGACAATTTCAATTTTATCTTATTTTCGGTAATGAAAATGAAGATAACGAACCTTGGAAAGAGGAGCACTGGAAAAATATCTACGAACCTTCATTTAGTAAAATTTTAAACTTTTCAAATTATTTTGACAAAACTGCTCTAAGAGTATTAGAATATTCAAAAAAAAATAAAGATGACCAATTTTTTTCAGTTGAAAAATTAGGAAGATTGACATGGAATGATAAATCACATCAAAAATGGGTTATTAAAACAAATGATGACAAAAAATTTAGACATTTTGCATCGTGGACACCAATATGGACTATTTGTGAAAAAATAAATAATTCGCCAGATATTTATATTTCAATTTGGAATGAAATTTCTTCATTTAATAAGTCCAGTAATCAAAATATGAGCTTTAATTTCTTAATTACAATTGGAATTGCAGTGGATTTAGAAATACAATGTACAGAAATAATTCAGAATTTATCTCAAAAAATAAATGCCAAAAGAACTGTTTTTAATACTCGTTCATGGGGGAAAGGAAAACGTGATAAAACAGAAACTTGGGAATTTATAAACTCCATTCAGGACACAATTAGTTATGGAATCTATAAAAAAGGAGAAACAGCCAATATACACAGTATTCCTTTTAATGATTTACAATTTGAGCCATATTGGGAGATAATCCATTAATCGAGATATAAATTTAAAAAAAATTATTTTTTTCTTTCAATAACATAGTTTACCATTAAGGTAAGCGCTGCTTTGAATTCAGAATCCGGGTAATTTTCTAAAAGAGAAAGTGCTTCCTGCTGGAACTGCACCATTTTTTCTTCGGCGTAAGCCAAACCATTATTGTTTTTTACAAAGGCAATTACTTCTTTTACTCGTTTTTTGTCTTTGTTATGGTTTTTAATGGAGTTTATCAACCACTTTTTTTCCTGCGGTGTGCAGGTATTTAAAACGTGAATTAAAGGCAGTGTCATTTTTTGCTCTTTAATATCGATTCCGGTTGGTTTACCAATGGCTTCTTCGCTGTAATCAAATAAGTCGTCTTTGATCTGGAACGCCATTCCTATAAGTTCACCAAACATTCGCATATTCTCAACCTGAACATCATCTTCAATTACAGCTTTTGCACCAAGTGCACAACACGCAGCAATAAGTGTTGCGGTTTTCTTTCTGATGATTTCGTAGTAAACATCTTCTGTAATGTCAAGTCTGCGTGCTTTTTCTATTTGAAGCAATTCACCTTCGCTCATTTCGCGAACGGCTACAGAAATGATTCGAAGTAAATCAAAATCGCCGTTATCAATAGAAAGCAGTAATCCTTTTGAAAGAAGATAATCTCCAACTAAAACAGCAATTTTGTTTTTCCAAAGCGCATTGATTGAGAAAAATCCGCGGCGGCGATTACTATCGTCTACAACGTCGTCGTGAACCAAAGTTGCCGTATGAATTAATTCAATAACCGATGCCCCGCGATAGGTTCTTTCGTTTACAGTACCGCCAGAAACCATTTTTGCAGTAAGAAACACAAACATCGGACGCATTTGTTTTCCTTTTCTGTTTACAATATAATAGGTAATCCTGTTGAGTAACGCAACCTTTGAGGTCATCGATTCATGGAACTTTTTTTCAAAAAGTTCCATCTCGGCAATAATGGGCTGTTTTATTTGTGAAGTAATATTCATTTCGATTCCAAATATACTATTTTAAATAAAAAAACGTTGTCTATTTTATGTTAGTATATCAACAATTTCAATACTAATTTAAAAAACAATCCAAAAACACCTCAATCTAATACTAATTTGAATTCATTAATTAAAAGTAAAACCAAAAAAAACTATTTATTATGAAAACAAAATTTTTATTAATTGGAACATGTATCGCTTTATCACTATTTACAAGCTGTAATTCTGATGAAAACACAAATGACGGAACGAGTAAAGTAATTACAAACGACGAGATTATTGCAAATGCTAAAATAGATGCCTCAATAGATGATGTTACTAATATTGCTGAAGATCAATTTAGTTCTCAGCTTAATATTAATAATAAACCTTCCGGAAACATTAAAAACTTTTTGCCCAGCTGTGCTGTTATTACAACAGTTTTAACGAATAATACTTTTACAAAAACAGTAGATTTTGGCGTTGAAGGCTGTACGCTTGACAACGGAAATACGGTGAAAGGAAAAATGGTGGTTTCATTTTCTAATGATTTTTCGGCTTCTACACAAACAATCAGTTATACTTTTGAAGGATTTTACCACAATGGTAAAAAACTGCAGGGAAGCAAAAGCATTATTCGAACTGTAAAATCAACTGATTTACTGGCAGAAGCACATCCGGTTTCAACCGCTGCAATTGATTTAACGATTACTTTTGACGATGGAAGTGTTTACAGTAGAAAAGGTTCTCTTGTAAAAGAAATGACTGCGGGTTACAACACCTGGTTTAATTGGGAAGATAATGTATTTGTAGTTACCGGAAGCGGTACTACAACTTTACCAAACGGAGATACTTATTCAGCAGAAATTACAACGCCATTAGAATTTAAAGCTTCATGCAGAAAATCGTTTGCTGTAAAAGGAATTGTTTCTGTAACTAAAAACGGGGCTTCGGCTGTTATTGATTATGGCAATGGAGATTGTGATACGCTGGCTTCTGTAACAAAAGACGGCGTAACAGAAGAAATCGATTTGAAAAAATAGTTCCCTTTTTGCCCAGAAAAAAAGCATTAAAAACAAGATTCACCCTCGTTTTTAATGCTTTTTTATTATCACTCAAATGTCTAGATGGGACATTTTTTATACTGTCATTATTTTTTTACCAACGAAATATTCCCAGCTGAATATTTATCCCGCAGGCATTATACTTCAGCCTCTTTATTTGCTAATTGTCCGCAGGCTGCATCGATATCTTTTCCTCGGCTGCGACGCACTTTTACCACAACACCAATATTTTCTAATGCTTTTATGTAAGCCAGAATAGATTCTTCTGAGGCTTGCTGGAATTCTCCGTCATCAATTGGGTTGTATTCAATTAAATTGACTTTACACGGCACATATTTACAGAATTTCACTAAAGCATCAACAGAAGCTTTATCGTCGTTAATTCCTTTCCAAACTACATATTCGTACGAAACTTTGCTTTTGGTTTTTCTGTACCAATATTCCAATGCTTCTCTTAAATCTTTTAAAGGAAAGTTTTTGCTGAAAGGCATAATCTTCGCACGGGTTTCATCAATCGCAGAATGAAGAGAAACCGCCAATCTGAATTTCACATCATCATCGGCCATTTTCTTAATCATTTTCGGAATTCCGGATGTTGAAAGCGTAATACGTTTTGGAGACATTCCTAAACCTTCTTCCGATGTAACCATATCGATTGCTTTAATGACGTTATTATAGTTCATTAAAGGCTCGCCCATTCCCATAAAAACAATATTAGAAAGGGGATGATTATGATACAAACGACTTTCTTTATCGATGGCCATAATCTGGTCGTAAATTTCTCCCGGTTCCAGATTTCGCATACGTTTTAATCTTGCAGTAGCACAGAAATTACAGTCTAAACTACAGCCAACCTGACTAGAAACACAAGCTGTTGTTCTGGTCTCAGTTGGAATTAAAACTGACTCTACTACTAACCCGTCATGCAGACGCACAGCATTTTTTACTGTTCCGTCGTTACTGCGCTGCATGGTATCTACCTTAATATGGTTGATAACGAAATTTTCTTCGAGCATAGAACGCGTTGTTTTGGCAACATTCGTCATATCCTCAAAGCTATGTGCTCCTTTGCTCCACAACCATTCATAAACCTGATTGCCTCGAAATGCTTTGTCGTTATTAGCAACAAAAAAATCTCGTAACTGATCTTTTGATAAGGCTCTTATGTCTTTTTTCTCAATTTGCATGCTGCAAAGTTAATCACTTTTGTCATTTTTTTTGATTTTTAGATGCATTCTTGGCTAAAACCAAAAAATCTGAGAGAAAATATCCTTGTTTTACCCGCAATATTCAAATTTAAACCTTGCAGTAACACATTTCTATTTCTTTAAAACAAAGAAAGAATTGAAACAATATTCTTTGCTTTTCCTTCCTCAAACAACATAATACACAAATAATCAATTATTTAGCACCTAAAACTATTTAACACCTGACTTCAATCTAAGTTTATTCTTTCTGTTTACTCTTAACTATAAGAATTTAATAAAACTTTTGCCATGATTTTTATCATTTCATATCCTTTGAGTGCGTGATAAATTTGGTCTAAGAAATAAGGTTAGTTCGCAGCCACTTTAGAACTATCCAAATTAAAATTAACCTATACATATCAAAATGAAAACAATTAAATCAATCCTAACAGCAATTATTTTCACAACCCTGACATTCCAAGTAAACGCACAAAGAACTTATACTGTAGTAGATACTAAATCAACTTTTGAGGTTGCCGGAACTTCTACCGTACACGATTGGGTAATGAGATCTACAGAAGGAACAGGTATTGCAAACCTAACCGTTAAAGATTCTAAACTTGCCGGCATAAACAGCCTGACTATTACATTATTGGCAGAAAGCTTAAAAAGCTACAAATCAAGCATGGATCAGGTTGCTTACGAAGCTTTAGATACAGAAACACATAAAAATATTCAATACGTTTTAAAATCTGCAGTAAAAGTAGACGATACAACCTGGAATCTAACAGGAGTTTACACAATTGCCGGCGTAAGTAAGGAATACCAGACTCAGGTAAAAATTACATCTATAAACGGCACTTTTATTTTACAGGGTTCTAATCAAATCACTTTTGGTGATTTTGAAATGACACCTCCTAAAGCAGCTCTTGGAGTGGTGAAAGCCGGAAAAGACCTAACAGTGATTTTCAACATCACTTTGAGCTAAACAGAAAATTATTCGGCCCAATTCAATTTGGGCCGAAAACTTCAAAAACTAACAATTTCGTAAAAATAAATGCTCTTTTTTTTCTTGTTGATCGATTTCCTTTAAAAAGAAAACGTTGTAGTTATTAAATACTTATTTAATAAAATTTTAACAATGACTTTTATCATGTATTACACTGAATTATAGGCAGATCTTTGATACAAGTTAAAACAACATCTTTAGTACTAAAAAGAAAACGGCCTACTCATTAACTTATTTTTAACAATATAAACATGACAAAAATGAAAACCAATAAACTAAAATTAATCGCAGCTGTAATTGCTTTCTTTGGAATCACTTCAATTGCTACAGCACAAAAATCATACACTTTAGACTCTAAATCTACTTTCTCTGTTGCGGGAACTTCAACACTTCATGACTGGGAAATGAAATCAGCGTCTGGAACCGGAACAGCAAACTTAACAATTGCCAATTCAAAGCTTACTGAGATCGAATCTCTATCAGTAACACTTTTAGCTGAAAGTGTAAAAAGCGAGAAAAAAAGCATGGATAAAGTAGCGTATGAGACTTTAAAAACAGATAAAAACAAAAACATTAAATACGTTTTAAAATCTGCCGAAAAAGTAAACGAAACGACTTGGGAACTAACCGGAACTTATACAATTGCCGGAGTAAGCAAAGTCTACAAAACAACAGTAAAAACAACTGTTACAAAAGATGGATTAAATCTTCAGGGAACAAATAAAATCACTTTTACTGATTTTGGAATGAAATCTCCAACTGCTATGCTTGGAACCATTAAAACCGGACAAGATTTAACTATAAAATTCAATTTAAACTTTAATTTATAACCGCCATGAAGAAGATTTATATCCTATTTATTACCCTTATCAGCACATTTGCTGTTAATGCACAAGTTAGTTTTGGAAACATGCAAAACCAAATTTCCAGAGGAAAAGACGGTATCAACGTTTTCGACGTACAAAAAGACAATAGAGAATTTAAAGGCCTAAGTATTGACCTTGGTGGTGCTTTTAATATGGATTTTCAAGCAACAAATTCATTCAACGATCAGCCCGCTGGTTCTACAACTACAACTACTACAGCTTCAGGAACTACTGTTAGAACAATTACCGGATATCGTTTAATGAATACTGAAAACAATTTTACGCTTCCTGGAGCTGATATGTATCTTGGCGCTCAATTGTTTGACGGAGTACGAGTAAATCTAGATATTTATTTAGCCTCTAGACACCACAATGATTCTTATGTAAAAGGCGGATACCTGCAAATTGACAAGTTAGACTTCATCAAAAAAGACTTCCTGGCTGATGTAATGAAATATGCTACAATTAAAATTGGGCAAATGGAGAACAATTTTGGTGATGCTCACTTTAGAGGTTCTGATAATGGTAATACAATTAGAAATGCATTTGTTGGAAACAACATCATGTATTCTTTCACTACAGAAATGGGTATGGAGGTTTACTACAACAGAAATGGATTGGTAAGTATGTTAGGTGTTACAAACGGTAATTTAAATCAAAGTAACGAAGAAGTTTTTTACACTGCCGGGCCAAACACTAATACAACGCACAGCCCTTCAATCTTAGCTAAATTGGGTTATGACAAACAGCTTAATGAAGATTTAAGAATAAGATTAACTGGTTCTTATTATCATAATGCAAATCTTGGTAACGCAAACATATATTCTGCTAATAGATCAGGATTTGGTTATTGGGGTATATTGAATAATAACGCCTATAAAAATACTATAACTAAGACCGACGCTGATGGTAATGTTATTTCTACAACTACTACCGATGTTCCTACTAGTTTCAGTAAAACATCTACTCCAGAAGCAACATTCAACCCTAATTTCAAAAATTGGGCTACCACATACATGATTAACCCTTTTGTGAAATATAAAGGACTTGAATTCTTTGGAACAATCGAATTAGCTTCAGGTGGAGACAAAGCTGGTACTGACGACAAACGTACTGCCAATCAATATGCTTCTGAGCTTATTTACAGATTTGGAAAAACAGAACAATTCTACCTTGGAGGTAAATACAATACAGTATCTGGAAAATTATCTAATGCCGATGCTAAAAAGGTTACCGTAGATAAATTTGAAGCAAGTGCCGGCTGGTTTATGACTAAAAACATTTTAGCTAAGTTAAACTACGTTAACCAAAACTATAAAGATTACTCACAATTTGTAGGAGATCCTGCTGCTGGAAATCCAAACAACTTTTATGGCGGTAAATTTAATGGTTTAGTATTCGAAGCAACAATTGCATTCTAATATAAAAAAAAATGAAATCAAGATTTCAAATATTAATTACGGGTTTAGCAGTTTTCTTTTTCTTAGGAAATGCTAAACCCACTTTTTTTCCAGAAGATACAACCGTGGTAATAAACAAAATAAAGATAGAAATTACCGGAGTATCAACTGTTGGCAAATACAACTGCTCTAATACCTTTTCTACAAAGGATACAGTTTATGTAAATTCAGTTAAAAAGAACACTTTTAATACCGAAATCAAAATGTCGAACTTTGATTGCGGCAACAAAATAATGACTAAAGATTTACAGGGAACTGTAAAAGTGAAACAATTTCCAAACAGCACGGTTTCTATTACAGATATTAAACCATGCGGAAAAAACTACAAATGCAGATTAAATTTTTATATCACAGATAAAACATTAAAATACAAAGACTTTATTTTATACAATACCGATGATAAAATTCAGGGAACACTCAGCTTAAAGTTTTCTGATATAGAACTGGAACCGCCCGTAAAAATGGCCGGTTTAATAAAAGTTAAAGATGATATCGTAATCAATTTCAGTCTGTACAAAGACTAAAAAACACAACTTCAAATACTTCTCAATTTTCAACCAAAAAAAAATACTTCAACTTTTTAAAACTAAAAAAGTTTGGCACAAGAATTGTCTTGCACTCAAAAGAAAAATAATCTTACAAAGGGTGCCGTTATTTTAAAATTTGTATTTTTATTATTCCACTTTATAACCTTTTAAATTTTATAACCTAAAAAAAGACATTCATTATGAAAAAACAAATTTTAAGTTTAGCTGTTGTTGCATTATTAGCATTTGGGGTTCAATCTTGTGAGAAAAAAGAAACTAAACCTGCCGATGAAGAATTAACTCTTGGAAACAGAGTAGACTCATTAACTACAGATATTGAAGAAGTAAAAGACAGCGCTGTAAGCAAAGCCGAAAGTGCTGCCACAAAAGCAAAAGACGCTACACAAAACGCTGCCACTGACGTGAAAGACGCTACAAAAAAAGCAGCAACAGATGTTGAAAATGCAGCAAAGAAAACCGCAGCTGATGTAAAAGACGCAACTAAAAAAGGTGCAGAAAAAGTTGAAAATGCAGCTAAAGCTGCCAAAGACGGAACTGTAAAAACAGCAAAAGATGTAAATGAAGCTTTGAAAAAATAAGCTTTCAAATTAAAACTAAAAACGAAAAGCCATTCTTAAACCGAATGGTTTTTTTATGCAAAAAAGCCAGCGGATATTTTTTGTATTTTTGCATTCAATTAGAACAACTACAAGATGCATTTTATATCACAAGAATTAGAAGATTATATTGAACAGCATTCTGAAAATGAACCAGAATTATTAGCAAAACTTAATAAAGAAACGTACCAGAAAATACTTTTGCCGCGAATGTTGAGCGGACATTTTCAGGGTCGTGTTTTAAGTATGTTATCCAAACTAATACGTCCGGTTAATATTCTTGAAATCGGGACTTATACCGGTTATGCAGCGCTTTGCCTATGCGAAGGAATGCAGGAAAACGGACAATTACACACTATTGACATTAAAGAAGAATTAGTCGATTTTCAGAGAAAATATTTTGATGCATCGCCTTGGGGAAAACAAATTTTTCAGCATTTAGGCGAAGCTGTCGATATTATCCCAACCATTGATGTAAAATTTGATTTGGTATTTATTGATGCAGATAAGGAAAATTACCTCAATTACTGGGAAATGATTGTTCCAAAGATGAATAAAGGCGGTATTATTTTATCTGATAATGTTTTGTGGAGCGGTAAAATACTTGAGCCTGTTCACCCAAATGATACGAGTACAAAAGTACTTTTAGAATACAATCAGCTTTTAAAAGATGATCCAAGAGTAGAAACGGTTTTACTGCCAATTCGTGATGGGCTGACGGTAAGCAGAGTTTTATAGACGCTGAGGTTCTAAGTTACTAAGCTGCTAAGGTACTAAGGATCTAATTTTATATATTTTTTCCAGCTAAAGCTGAAAAAAGGAGATTTAAACATAAAAAAGGTTTTAGCCAAATACTCCGTGTATTTTAGCTAAAACCTTTTTTATTTTGCTCTTTAAAAAAACTTAGAGCCTTAGTATCTTAAAAACTCAAAACCTTAAATTATCCTGGAAAATATTGCGGTTTCAATCTTCGGTATGCTAGAAAGATCAGGAACCCAAAAAGAGCTCCAAAGAAATATCCTGCCAGAATATCTCCCGGATAATGTAATCCTAAATAAATTCGGCTGTAAGCAAAAATTAAAGGCCATAAAAACAATAACCCGAAATATTTAAAATAACGTTTTAAAACCAAATATAAAAAGGTTGCAACTGCCATTGTATTTGCCGCATGTCCTGAGAAAAAGCTAAAAGATTGTCTAGTCTGAACCACTCTGATAATTGTATTGATATCAGGATTATTACAAGGGCGTAAACGTTGAAAAGTATGCTTGAACAAATTACAAGTCTGATCTGTAAAAGCTATTAAAACTGCTACAAAAAGCAGAATATAAAGCGTTTGTTTCCCTCCTATTTTTTTATAAATAAGATAAAACAGCAACAAGAAAAATGGCGTCCAATATGCTTGGTTGGTAATAAAAAGCCAAAATTTATCGTATGTTTCAGAACCTAAACCGTTCAGATATATCAATAGATTGATATCTAATTGTTCTATTTTTTCAAGCATATTATCTTTGGCGTTTTATAGGTCCGGAAAGCGAATCGATATCCTCTTTTACTTTATCAATTTCTGTTGCGGTATCACCCAGCAAATTAGTTGAATCGCCTAATAAATTAGATTTTGCGCTTTCAATTTCAGCATTGATATTACCCGTTAAATTATTCAAAGATCTTGCATCAAGGCCATTTGCCTCTGCTCCTTTTTGAATTTCACTTTTAATATCATTGGTCGCATTTTTTAACTGCGCCATAGCCTTACCCATTGTACGGGCAATTTCCGGCACTTTATCTGAACCAAAAAGCATTAGTACTATAAACAATATGAATACTAATTCTCCTCCTCCTATACCAAACATATCTTTTATTTTTGTGTGTCCACAAAGATATTAAATTTTGAAGCGCACAGTTTTAAAATTTACTTAAAAAAAAAGACTCTTTTCAGAGTCTTTTAGGTTTATTCTTAGTCAAATTTTGATTTTTGTTCAACTTTTGGCCATGAATTATTTGTTACATCAATATCAGCCGTAAGCAGTTTTGGATCTATCTGAATACTTTTTATAGCCTTTGTAGTTGCGTAAACTTTTTTAGCTGTATCATTACTTTTTCTCCAGATCTGCGCAGGATATTGGTAATTATCTTTTGTACCATCTTCATAAGTGATCTCAACCAAAATTGGCATAATCATACCGCCTGGTTTATTGAATTCAACTTCGTAGAAATATTTAGGCGATTTAATACTTGCTTTTTCTTCAGCAGTAAAAGTCTGGTCAACATAATCAGCCAGCGGCTTAAAATCTTCTACTTTTAATTCTTTTTTCTTAGAAGCATTAACTTCAGGATTATCCCCTGCAACTAAATACACGAATGGTCCTTTTTCGAATCCAAAACGTCCTTTTCTCACTTTTACATCTTTAATATCAGCAGTCGGCGTATCAGAAACATAATATTGTTTTACATCTTTAATTCCGATATCTACGAAATCAGTTGAATAGAACCATCCTCTCCAGAACCAGTCTAAATCTACTGCAGATGCATCTTCCATAGTTCTAAAGAAATCCTCCGGGGTTGGATGTTTAAATTTCCATCTGTTTGCGTAGGTTTTAAAAGCATAATCAAACAAATCTTTCCCCATAACTACTTCTCTCAAAATATTAAGACCTGTAGCTGGTTTTCCGTAAGCGTTATTTCCAAATTGGTGAATCGTTTCAGAGTTTGACATAATTGGCTCTAAAAACTTCTGATCACCGCTCATGTAAGGAACAATATTTTTTGCGGGTCCGCGTCTTGATGGAAAAGTTGGATCCCACTCCTGCTCTGCCAGATATTCTAAGAATGAATTTAAACCTTCATCCATCCAGGTCCATTGACGCTCATCAGAGTTTACAATCATTGGGAAGAAAGTATGCCCAACTTCGTGGATAATAACCCCAATCATTCCGTTTTTAACTTCTTTGCTCGTTACTCCGTTTTCATCCGGACGGCCAAAATTCCAGCAAATCATTGGATATTCCATTCCCTGATCTTCAGCAGAAACTGAAACCGCTTTTGGATAAGGATAATCGAAAGTATGAGAAGAATAACTTTTTAAAGTATGTGCTACAACCAATGTAGAAGTTTCTCCCCAAAGCGGGTTTGCTTCTTTTGGATAAACAGATTCAGCCATAACCGTTCTGTTTCCAATTTTTACAGCCATTGCATCGTAGATAAATTTTCTAGAAGAAGCAATTCCGAAATCACGAACATTTTTAGCACTGAACTTCCAGGTTTTTTTCTTTTCAGAAAAACCTTTTTCAGCCGCTTCTGCTTCTGCCTGAGTTACGATTACAACTGGCTTGTCAAATGATTTTTGAGCCTGCTCGTAACGTTTAACTTGTTCTGCAGTAAAAACTTCGCTTCTGTTTGTTAATTCTCCTGTTGCATCGATTACGTGATCTGCAGGAACTGTAATATTTACATCAAAATTTCCGAAAGGAAGAGCAAACTCTCCGCTTCCCCAGAACTGCATATTCTGCCATCCTTCAACATCATTGTAGACTGCCATTCTTGGGTAGAACTGTGCAATTACATATAATTTATTACCGTCTTTTTCAAAAAATTCATAACCAGAACGTCCGCCTTCTTTTCTGTAATTATTGATGTTATACCACCATTTTATAGAAAATGAAATTTTTTCTCCCGGTTTTAAAGGTGAAGCCAGATTGATACGCATCATAGTTTCGTTGATGGTATAAGACATTGGATTTCCTTTTGCATCTTTTACCTGCTCAATATTAAAACCGCGCTCTAAATCTTTTTTCAAATATTTTGTTGAAAAACCTTCAAGTGGTAAAACCTGATTGATTTTTTCTCCTTCAGCTAAAACAGTCTGTCCGTTTGCTCTTGCCTGATTTTGATCTAACTGAATCCATAAATACTCTAAAGTATCTGGTGAATTGTTAGAATAAGTAATGGTTTCTGCACCTGTTAATTTTGAATTTTTATCATCTAATTCAACATCAATTTTATAATCGGCCTGCTGCTGGTAATAAGCAGGTCCAGGTGCTCCAGATGCTGTACGGAACATGTTTGGTGTAGCCAGCAAATCATACATCTGGCTGAATTTGTTGGTATCGTATTTACCTTGCTGTCTAGGCGCAGTAGTTTTCTCCTGAGCGATTAACATTGCAGGAAAAAGCAATAATAATGAAATTTTTTTCATAAAATTTTGATGGTAATTTTGTCAGGCTGTGAAAATAATAATTAAAATATTAATTTGACTTATTAATTAATACTTTAACAATTCTTTCGTTGAAGATTCTGTAAAAAGAACACTTCTTTTTGTGCCAAATGCTGAAATATGTGTAATATTCTGCTGTTCGCCATTCCAGTCAACCAGGATGGTATTTGAAATTTCGATAGTTTTAAATTTATCAATATCCTTTATTCTGGAATAACAAACCAGTACATCGCCGGCTTCAACTTCTTTAGACAAAAAAGTAATAGGTTTTGTTTGTCCGTTTATTTTAATAGTAAAATTTTCTGCCAGATATTTTTTAAATAAATCAAGATCAGCCTGTGTTTCTTTTTCTGTCCCTACAAAGGTTTTCTTATGGTATTTTTTCTCCATTGCATTATTCAAATCATCAATAAAAATGCGTGATGTAATTTGAATCATCTTTTTTTCTGCAGCATATTCTACCTGAAAAACACCTACATAAAATTTATGAAATGCAAAAGCCGAAAGCGATAAGAACAATATTCCCAGTAAAGGATAAAACCATTTTTTTTTCATTATTGAGCGGCATTCACTTTTTTAAATTCGGCATTTTTGTTGATTAAAAAATCAATCAGCTCAAATTTCTGATCTTCATTAAGATGTCTTTTTGATTCTGGATCGTTTGAACAAAACATCAAAAACAAATCAACTTCATCTGGTTTTAAACCCAGTGTTTTAGTATAAAAATCGGGTTTAAAATTTGCTTTAGAATATTCAACAAAAGCAATATCTGAAATCACTTCTTCTTTTTCATTATTTTTAGAAAGAAGTTTTTTAACATCTTTAAAAATTCGGACAAAATCAGTTCCGTATTTAATCGTTTGATCAGAATACATTACTGTATTTTTTGCAGTCGATTGTCTGTCATCTTCAAACTGCATATCAACATATTTCTGAGTGTTGCTGTCAAGTGATTTTACTTTTAAATCTTTACGAACTAAAACCTCTTTTAATTCATTACTAACCAAATCTAAAGACACAGAAAAAAGAATCTGCGAGCAGTCTTTCTCTGTTAAAACAATTTTTTTAGACTGAAAGGCTATACCGGTAAAAAGCAGCGTATCTTTTGGCTGAGCCAAAATATCAAACAATCCGCCCGGACCTATAAAAGTTCTGGATTTTGCATTAATATTCATTACATAACCACTTTCTATAGCAAGTGATTTGTTCGTAACCTGACCGTGCAGCGACTTTCTTGTACCGTTTTGTCCAAGCATTATTTGACAAAATAAGCAAACAACGAATACTCCTAGTTTATTTTTCATTTTCGAGAATTATTAGATATTTTCGGGCTAAATCTGTTATCAAAAACATACTCATTGTTTTGTTCTTTGTATTCAAAGATACGGCAAAATCGGCATCATCCACACAATATAATTGAAATCCTTTAATATCATCTGCCGGAATTTTCAATCTTTCGGTATAATAATTCTCATCAAAAAGATATTCTATTTTTCTAAAAAGAGCTTCTTTTTTCTCGACATTCACCTCTTTTTTCAGCATTGCGGTACGACCGGAAATCCCATTTAAGATTTTATCTACAGATGTTGAAGTCGCTGTATAAACCTTTCGTTCTGCTGGTGTATATGTTTTTTGTCCGCGGGGCACAATTCCTAAGTTCTCTGCCGTAATTCCGTAATTATCATTAACAACTACCTCTTTTAATTCAATTTCTTTAGCCTCCATTTTAATTACAAGAAGGCTCAAATTCATGTCTTCTGCCGAAATCCTGCGTTTAAGCGGCTCTAAATTTACTGCCGAAAAAACCAAAACATCTCCTTCTTTCACAACAATAGAAAACCTGCCGTCATTATCAGAAACAGTCGAAACCTGCGTGTCATTATTAATAATATTTACACTGGTAACCGAAGTAGATTTTTCGAAAATTTGGCCTGAAATTTCTTTAGAAGAAGCTTTTTGCCCAAAACTTAACTGCGCAAAAAACAAAAATAAGGCAATATAAAAAATATTATTTCCCTTCACCTGCAATGATTTCTTTATATTTTACAGCCAATTCGCCCATTAAAAATTCAGTCGAAGTTTTATTTTTAGAATTTAAGATAGTCGTAAACTGTTTATTTTCGACAGCATAATATTCAAAGCCTTTTACATATTCTGCCGGAATTTTTAACCGCTCAACAAAATGCTCCAGACTAAACATTCTTTCTAATAATTTCATGAAAAATTCTTTCTTTTCTACTTCAACTTCTTTTTTCAGCATTGCTGTTCTGCCTGATAAAAAGTTTAATAACGGATCTGCCGAGATAGATCCGCCAGCCATCGTTCCGGCATTTGCAGTAGCATCGAGCGCTGTAGCCGTACGAAGCTTTCTTTCGGCTTCAGTATAACTTTTCTGTCCAGAAGGCACAATTCCCAAAGCCACAGCATTTATATTGTCATATCTTTTAATTACAACTTCTTGTAATTGATGCATAACCAAATTCATTCTGACTGTAAAATTTAAATCAGTAAAATTTTCACAAGTCAGCAAAACCCTGTTTTCCTTAAATTGAATAGAAGAAAAAACAAGTACATCATCTGGTTTAGCCAAAATTGAAAAAGCTCCGGAGGCATTGGTCGTTGTCATTGTTTCTGTTTGTGCATTTACAACATACACCCCTTCCAAATCATTTGTATTTGAAGTAATTTTTCCGTTAATAACAGTACGTTCCTGATTTTGCGACCAGGAATTCTGACTTATAACAGCTACCAAAAAACAAACAATACTCTTTGTCAAAATGAATAAATTAGAAAATTATTAAAAAGGTAAAAATATCC
Organism: Flavobacterium johnsoniae UW101; assembly: GCF_000016645.1. NCBI lineage: Bacteria > Pseudomonadati > Bacteroidota > Flavobacteriia > Flavobacteriales > Flavobacteriaceae > Flavobacterium > Flavobacterium johnsoniae. The sequence goes on along the minus strand of NC_009441.1, from coordinate 2,050,582 downwards.
TAATGTCTTCCAAATATAGTATTAACGAGTTGGTAAAAATATGTTAATTAAACTATCATTTTAGTAATTTCAAGAGAGACACATTTTTTAATATCTTTAGCAGATAGAATTTGAGTTTTAGATTTATGAAAAGCATCATCATCGCCAGCACATCAACATTACACGGCGGCAATTATTTAGAGTATTTATTACCCACATTGCAATCTCATTTTAAGGATTGCAGCACCATTTTATTTATTCCGTACGCACGTCCAAGCGGTATTTCGCATGACGAATACACAAAAAAAGCAGCACAGGCTTTTGCTTCAATAAATATTAAAGTACAGGGAATTCATGAATTTGAAAATCCGGAAGAAGCCATACAAAATGCCGAAGGCGTATTTACAGGCGGAGGAAACACTTTTTTACTTGTAACGCAATTATACAAAAACAAAATCATGCAGCTTCTTGCTGAAAAAGTAAAAAACGGAACTCCATATTTGGGAACAAGTGCCGGAAGCAATATTTGTGGTTTATCAATGCAGACAACCAATGATATGCCTATAATTTATCCGCCAAGTTTTCAAACTCTTGGATTGATTCCATTTAACTTAAACCCGCATTATTTAGATCCAGATGCAAACTCGCAGCACATGGGAGAAACGCGCGAAACAAGAATTAAGGAATTTCATGCATTTAACGCAATTCCGGTTTTAGGCTTAAGAGAAGGAAGCTGGTTAGAAGTTAAAGGAAACAAAATAACCCTGAAAGGTGCTTTGAAAGCGAGACTTTTTAAACAAAATGAAGCGCCGCAGGAATTAGAAACTGAGAGCGATTTAAGCAGTTTAAAGTAAATTTTTATATTGCTATTAAGATATTAAGCCTATTAAGTGTTGAACTTTATTTTCTTAATATCTTAATGGTAAAAAACAAAAAAGCCTCAAACAATGTTTGAGGCTTTTGAAGAGCGAAAGACGAGGCTCGAACTCGCGACAACCAGCTTGGAAGGCTGGAGCTCTACCAACTGAGCTACTTTCGCATTAACCGGGTGCAAATTTAAAAAATTTAATCTTTAAAAAAAAATAAAAATCAAAAATTTTATTTTCACAAAACAAAACTTAAAGTTTGTTTTTAGAGCGAAAGACGAGGCTCGAACTCGCGACAACCAGCTTGGAAGGCTGGAGCTCTACCAACTGAGCTACTTTCGCATTGGTTGTGCAAATATAGAAAGAAAGTTAAGTTCAAAACAAGCTTTTTTTGAAAAAAAATTAAATAAAAACAACATTTATTTATAACACATTTAAAATTAAAAAGTTATAAAATCAATTATTTTTAAAAAATCATGAATATAATTCGGGAAATCCTATTAAATGAAACTTATCATACACACCAGCTATTGCTGAGAAAAACAAATTTATCGAATGATTAAGAATGATCTTGAGACTCCAGCTTATGCTATATTTATTCAATGATAAAAAATTAATAGGAATTATTTCGTTATTCAAACAAAGCAACCTTATATTTGCCGAAAAAAAATCAGGTTCAGATTTTAATCATGACGATTTTAGATAATCATCATAAAAGGGTTTTGAAGAAGCATTATTGAATGTTTAAAAAATTATAGAATGAGAAAACTTTATTTTCTTTTAGCAGTTTGTATTTTTATTAGTTGTAAAAAAGAAGAACCTAAAATTGTTCCTATTGTAAAAAAAGCTCCGGCAATTATACTTACTGATGAAAGAACAGTAGAAGTTGATACCGCTCTTTTAAGCACTTTTAAAAGTGAAACACTAAAACAATTTTATACTGCATCTGAAAACAAAACTGTTTGGGGAAATCTAAAAAAAAGAACTTATGTTTTGTCTCAGCTTGAAAAATCAGAGGAATTAGGTTTAGACCCGGAAGATTATAAAGCCGCACAGCTGAAGAAATTCGAAAACAGAATCGGTAAATTAAACGATTCTGAACTGGCAACTTACGATATACTTCTAACCTATAATTTCGAAAAATACCTTAATCATTTATATAAAGGAAAACTCGATCCTAAAAAATTATATACCGATTGGGATTTGGATGAAAAAACATTTGACGTAAATAATGTTCTTATCAAGGCATTCAATAAAAACAAATTAGACAGTATTGTAGATAATATTCAGCCAAAATCTGAGACTTACAAGCAATTACTGCAATCACTTCAAATTATTAATTCTTTTCCGGATGAAGATATTCAAGCCATCGAGAATGTCAAAAAAATTACTTTAAAGGATACTAATAATGCTTTAATCAACATTAAAAAGAAACTTTTATTCTGGAAAGACATGTCTGGAAAAGACAGTTTGACTGACAAATACGATGAAAAGACTTTTGAAGCAGTTAAAAAATTCCAAGCCAGACACGGCCTTGCCGATGACGGAGTTATTGGTATTGGTACTATTAGTGCTTTAAATTATTCGAAAGAAAGAAGAAAACAGCAGATTATTGCCAATTTAGAACGCTGGAGGTGGTATCCAACTGAATTAGCAGAAAATTATTTCATTATTAACATTCCAGATTACAGCCTGCACGTAGTTGAAAATCAAGACACAACATTAGTTAGAAATATTGTAGTAGGAACCAGTTCAAGAAAAACACCTATTATTACTTCTGTTTTAAAAACAGTTGTATTTAATCCAACATGGACAGTTCCTCCAACTATTTTAAAAGAAGATGTTGTACCAGCCATGAAACGAAACAGAAACTATCTGGCAAAGAAAAATATCACTATTTATGATACTTCAGGAAAAGTAGTTGAACCTTCTGCATGGAACGAAAACAAACCTAATAACTACAGATACGTTCAAAGTCCGGGTTATAACAACTCTTTAGGATTAATGAAAATCTTATTCCCAAATCATCACAGTGTTTATTTGCACGACACCAATCACAGGAATTATTTTGTACGAAACAACCGTTCTTTAAGCTCAGGCTGTGTTCGTGTAGAAAATCCGCTGGAATTAGCAGAGCATATTTTAAATGATTCAATACGATTTTCTAAAGTCAAAATCGATACTATAATCGCGTCTAAAAAAACAATGAGTTTTAAAATCACAAAAAAATACGCTTTGTATCAGTGGTATTGGACAGCTTGGAGCAAAAAAAATCAGCTCATTTTCAGAGCTGATATTTATAATTTAGATTCAGATTTGTATTCGAAATTAAGACATTAATCTTTCTTCCATTGTAAAGCTTCTTGACGGATGATAGATATACAAACATGATTTGTCTTTTATTGTTTCTATTATTTCATCTGTCAATTCAACCGGAACTGCAGGACAACCCTGGCTTCGGCCTAATCTTTTATGATCTCTGATGAAAGATTCAGAAACATAATCAGCGCCATGCATTACAACGCCTCTTTCGCGGGCATTATCGTTTACACCTCTTTCAAGACCGTCTAAACGTAATGAAGCTCCGTGTTTTCCCTGATAGATTTCACCAGTTGCATAAAAGCCTAAACTGCTTTTAAAAGAAGAATTTAAATTTGAAAATGCTGTAGCAAATTCTTCTCCGGTGTTTCTTCCGTGAGCCACTAAAGAATTAAACAAAATAGTATTAGTAGTCATATCAATTACCCAAAGTCGTTTGGTATTTGATGACAAACTAAAATCAACCAATGTTAAAATGTTTTTTTGAATAATTCCTCTTTCTTTCAAAAGATAAAATCCTTTCAATGCTTCAGAAAAAGATTTTAATTCCGGAAGCTTAAAATTGTTGGAATTTAAAGAGTAATAAATGTTTTCAATTTTCGCATCAACAGTAAGCTTTTTTTCAACTTTAGCAATACTTCTTGTCGTTGCAGTTTTTAATTCGGAGGTGTTTTTTGAATCTTTACCAAAAGACAATAACAAAAACACAAGCAGCGGATAAATTTTGTAAATCATTGAATTTCTTTAGGTTAATAATAAAAATTTGGGTAAGGCAAAATTATAAAAAAATCACCCCTTGCAAAATAGAACCCTGTAAATCAGGCACTTTTTGCTTAAATTTTAACATTATTAACATAAAAATGATGTTTCTGTAAGATTATTTCCTATGCTAAAAATCATAACATTTGGACCGATTTTCTTAAAAAAAGCAAAAGAAAATGGAAATTTTGAAACAAAATCTGTAACAAGTAAAAGAAAATGAAGTCTATTTGTTCTATATTAAAGTACTTAAAACCCAATATTTTCTCTAAAATTCAATGAAAAAGCTTGTTTTTCTTAGTTTGTTTTTATCTGTTTTTTTTGGTTACAGCCAGAAAAAAGCACTGCAGGCGAAATCTATTTCGCAAAACATTTCTATTGATGGAAAGCTGGATGAAAATGCATGGGAAAATGCTGCGATTGCTTCAGATTTTATCACACTTGAACCAGATAACGGAAAACCAGTTCCTGAAGGCAAAAAAACGGAAGTCAAAATATTATATGATAATGATGCCATATATATTGGCGCAAAAATGTTTGATGACGAACCGGATAAAATATTAAAAGAGATTTCCCAGCGAGACAATTTTGGAACAGCAGATCTTTTTGGTGTTTTTATTAATGGCTTTAACGACGGACAGCAGGATTTTATGTTTTATGTTTCGGCAGCAGATGTTCAGGGCGACTGTATCATGACAGATGCAGCCGGCGAAGATTACTCTTGGGATGCTGTCTGGATAAGCAAAGCCGTTGTTAATGAAAACGGATGGACAGTTGAAATAAAAATTCCGTATTCGGCATTACGATTTTCGCAGGAAAACAAACAAATCTGGGGAATTAATTTTTTCCGCGAAATAAAACGAACACGATACAAATACACCTGGAATTTTGTTGATAGAAAAATAGGCACTTTTACGCAGCAGGCCGGAACTCTGGAAGGAATCGAAAACATAAAACCTCCTACCCGATTGTTTCTTATGCCTTATGCTTCTTATTATTTAAATGCCGGAGAAGGTCAAAAAACGTATGGAACCGTAAAAGGCGGAATGGATATTAAATACGGAATTAACGATGCTTTTACTGTTGATGCTATTTTAATTCCTGATTTTGGGCAGACGAAATACGACGATCAGATATTGAATTTAGGTCCGTTTGAACAGCAGTTTAACGAAAACAGAGCTTTTTTTACCGAAGGAACAGATTTATTTAATAAAGGTAAAATGTTTTATTCCCGAAGAATTGGCGGAAGACCTTCTGAACCAGATCTAAATGATAATGAAAAAATTATCGAACAGGTTCAAAATGTAAATTTAATTAATGCCTTAAAACTTTCAGGAAGAACTAAAAACGGTTTAGGGATTGGAATTTTAAACGCCGTTACCGAGAAAACTTTTGCAACCATACAAGATACTATTACCGGCGATACCAGACGTGTAGTTGTAGAGCCGCTTACCAATTATAATGTTTTGGTTCTGGATCAGCGTTTTCGCAAAAACTCATCCGTTACTTTTATAAATACAAATGTTACCAGAAACGGACATTTTAGAGATGCCAATGTAACAGGTTTAGTTTGGGATTTAAATACAAAAGCCAATACCTATAATTTATCAGGAAATGTAAAATACAGCACCATAAATGCCGAAAAAGACAAAAGAGGAATGTATGCCACGCTTGGTTTTGCTGAAACGGCCGGAAAATACCGTTACAGTTTTGGATCTGATTTTGTAACCAAAGATTTTAATCCAAATGATTTGGGAATTAATTTCTATACCAATTATTATAACTTTTTCAATAACGTTAATTACAGAATCCTAAACCCAACTAAACTTTTTAACAGCTTCAGGATTAACCTTAATAACTATATTGAATTCAATAAAGATTCAGGAAAAACACAAGATGCCAGTATTAATGCCAATGTGAATTTAACAACCGTAAAAAACAATTATTACGGAATGGGAATCACGGTTTATCCTGTAGAAATATGTGATTATTATGAGCCAAGAACTGACGGACGATATGTTATTATTCCAAGAAAAATAGATGCATGGGCAAGTGTGTCTACAAATTACAATCATAAATTTGCAATAGATATAAATCCATCTATATCAGTTGTCGATGAACCCGGAAGAGCCGCATTTGGAGTTGATATTGGTCCAAGATATCGTTTTAATGATAAACTCCTGCTGACTTATACTTTTAGTTTTCTTAAAAGAAATAATAACAAAGGATATATTGACAGCTATGACGATCATGATAACGAAAACACGCCGAAAACGATTGTTTTTGCTAATCGCGATGTCATTACTTATGCCAATACTTTATCAGGAAAATATGCCATTAACAGCACGATGACACTTAATTTGGCTGTTCGTCAATATTGGTCATCAGCAGAAAACAAAAATATACTGAAACTGGATCAGGACGGGACTTTAGATCCTTATTCTCAATATACTGAAAACAAAAATTCAAATTTTTATTCCTGGAATGCAGATTTATCGTACTCATGGTGGTTTGCTCCCGGAAGCCAGCTTTCGGTTTTATATCGTAATAATGCTTCTAATTTTGAACGTGTTATTTATAAAGACTTCAAACGCAGCGTAACCAATCTGTTAAACAATGATGCTCTAAAACATGTTTTTTCAATCAGCGTAAAATATTTTATAGACTATAACGCTGTCAAAAATAAGATCAGAAAAAGAGCTTAGCGTGAATAAATTTTAAAAAATAAAGAGTTCTATAATTAAATTAGTATTTTTTGTTACACTTCATTTTATTAAACATAAATGTCATAAAGCTTTCTCTCCAAATTTTAGAAATGCCTTATCTTTGTAGAAAACAAAAATGTAATGAACAAAAAAGTTATCCTTATGATTTTAGATGGTTGGGGAAAATCTCCTGACCCTAAAGTATCTGCAATAGACAATGCAAATGTTCCATTTATAAATAGCCTTTACAAAAATTACCCAAGCGCACAGCTTCGCACCGATGGTTTAAACGTTGGTTTACCAGAAGGACAAATGGGAAACAGCGAGGTTGGACACATGAACCTTGGTGCCGGAAGAATTGTATATCAGGATTTAGCAAAAATTAATTTAGCAGTAGCCCACAAAACACTTGCTAAAGAACAAGTGTTAATCGATGCTTTTACTTATGCTAAAGAAAACAATAAAAAAGTACACTTTTTAGGATTGGTTTCTGATGGAGGTGTTCACTCTCATACTTCTCACTTACGCGGCTTAATCGACGCATCTCAAGAGTATGGTTTAGATCAGGTTTATGTTCATGCTTTTACAGACGGACGTGATGTTGACCCGAAATCAGGAGCAAAATACATTCATGACTTACAAGATTATATCAAAGATACTCCTGTAAAAATTGCTTCTATCGTGGGCCGTTACTATGCAATGGACCGTGACAAACGCTGGGAACGTGTAAAACTGGCTTATGATTTAGTAGTAAACGGAGTGGGAACTCCTTCTACAAATCCTGTGTCAAGCGTACTAGAAAGCTATGAAAAAGACGTAACCGACGAATTTATAGAACCTGTTGTTATAGTTGATGAAAATGCAAAACCTCTTGCTACAATTGTAGAAGGTGATGTTGTGATTTTCTTTAACTTTAGAACAGACAGAGGCCGTGAACTTACTGAAGCGCTTTCTCAGCATGATTTCCACGAGCAGAACATGCACAAACTAAACTTGTATTATGTAACGCTTACCAACTACGACGAAACGTACCAAAACGTAAAAGTAGTTTACAATAAAGACAACATTACTGAAACTCTTGGTGAAGTTTTAGAAAAAGCAGGTAAAAAACAAATTCGTATTGCTGAAACAGAGAAATACCCGCACGTTACTTTCTTCTTCTCTGGCGGTAGAGAAATTCCTTTTGAAGGCGAATCAAGAATCTTGAGAAACTCTCCAAAAGTAGCGACTTACGATTTACAGCCGGAAATGAGCGCTTACGAATTAGCTGATGCTCTTGTTCCTGAATTGAACAAAGGTGAAGTAGATTTCGTTTGTTTAAACTTTGCAAACGGAGACATGGTAGGTCATACCGGAATTATGGAAGCTGCAATTAAAGCTTGTGAGGCAGTCGATGCCTGCGCAAAGAAAGTAATTGATGCTGCTCTTGCAAACGACTACACAACAATCGTTATTGCTGACCACGGAAACTGCGAAACCATGATTAATCCTGACGGAAGCCCAAATACAGCACACACAACAAACCCAGTGCCGATTATTTTAGTTGACAAACAATTGAAAAATATTCAGGATGGTGTTCTTGGTGACATCGCTCCTACTATTTTAGAATTAATGGGAGTACAGCAGCCAAATGCAATGACTTGTCATTCGTTATTATAGAAAGCTGATTTTCAATATAAAAAAGGGACTAATTTTAAAATTAGTCCCTTTTTATTTTTGTGTATTTTTTTTGTCAGCCTGAGCGAAGTCGAAGGCACATAACACTTAAAGTTCAAAAAGGCTTCGACTTCGCTCAGCCTGACATTCGTGTCTATTGTTCAATATCAAACAACAAAATAATGATAAAGCTGTTCAACACCATAAATAATAAGCCCAATAACTCCACCAACCAAAGTTCCGTTTATTCTAATGTATTGAAGATCTTTTCCAATTTCCAGTTCAAGTTTCTCTGAAACCTCTTTTCCGTCCCAGCTTTTTACAGTCGAAGAAATCAGATCTCCAATTACTTTTTTATTATTTAAAAGAACCGAAAGCAGATCATCTTTGATAAAATTATTGATTTTATCAATCATAATAGAATCTTCTTTAATGCCATTCCCAAAAGTCTGAATTAAATTCGAAATACTATTTTTAATAGACGAGTCATCGCCTTTATTTAAATCATTAGTTATCGAAAGTTTTATTTCATCCCAAATTCCGTTGATGTAATCCTGAACTTCTTTTTTGCCTACGAAACCTAAAATCATATCATTAATTTTAACTCTCATTTCTTCAGAATTTCTCACTTTTTCTAAAAAATCGAAAATATACTCGTCAATTTTTAAACGAACTGCACTTTCCGGTTTTTTAGCTTCATTTAAAAAATCCTGTAAACCATTAAAAACGCCTTCTGTAATGCTTTTATCAGCAAGTCCAAAACTTAAAAGCGGGGTTGACGCTTTTACTTTTTGCCTTATCAAATCTTTATTATTAGTCAATTCACTGCTCATTACTTCCAGAAGATTTGTCAGCATTTGATTCTTTAAATCTCCCTTTTGCAAAGGCTCTAAAGCAACCGCAACCCAGTTTCCAAAATTTATTCCTTCTAATTTTTCTTTAAATTGAACCTGAATAAACCTTTTAATATCTTCATCTTTAATTGTTTTTAAAATTCCCGGAATAATATTTACTGCCACAACATTGGCAATTTTATCTGCATTTTCTTCCTGCGAAAGCCAATCTGAAGCTTTTGTGGCAAAGTTGAATTCATCCAGCTTGATTTCCAGTTTTTCACGGTTTAGAAATTCTTCCGAAACAAAATTCCCAAGATTTTCTCCAATTTCATTTTTCTTGGTTGGAATAATAGCCGTATGCCAAATCGGAATTCCAAGCGGATGGCGAAACAAAGCCACAACAGCAAACCAATCGGCAATTCCACCTACCATAGCAGCTTCGCTGAAAGCCTGCAGCATTGGAATTTTAAAATAAATAGCGATTATAAAAAGAAGCACCGCAAAACCTAGAAGTGCCAAAGCGTTTCGCTGCATTCTGCGCAGTGCTTTTACTTTTGATATATCCTGATCTATTGTAGTTTTCATGATTGTACACGTTTTTACTACTAATTTAGGGCTTTTTTCCGGGATATTAAATTAAAAAAGTCTGCCGCGAATTTCACGAATTAGCACGAATTACAATTTAATGCACTTCAATTAGTGTGAATTCGTCAAATTCGTGACAAAAAAATTACTTAAAAAATGAGATAAAAATTGTACTTTTGCCAACTGAAAATCTGAAAAATATGATCATCCAAAAAACCAGAGAAGAAATCGAATTAATGCGCGAAAGTGCTTTGATCGTATCTAAAACATTAGGAATGATTGCTTCTGAAATTAAAGAAGGAGTTACTACATTATATCTAGATAAATTAGCCGAAGAATTCATTCGTGATCACGGTGCAGTTCCTAGTTTCTTAGGATTGTATGGTTTCCCGAATTCACTTTGTATGAGCCCAAACTCTCAGGTTGTACACGGAATTCCGAATAATACACCTTTACAAAGCGGAGATGTAATTTCTGTAGACTGCGGTGCGTTCAAAAATGGATATCACGGAGATCATGCTTATAGTTTCGAAATTGGAGAAGTTGCTCCTGAAGTTAAAAAACTTTTACAGGTAACTAAAGAATCTCTATACGTTGGAATCAGAGAATTTAAAGCAGGAAACCGCGTTGAAGATGTTGGAAATGCGATTCAAAAATATACTGAAGCACACGGTTACGGAGTAGTTCGTGAATTAGTTGGTCACGGTGTTGGTCAAAAAATGCATGAAGAACCAGAAATGCCAAACTACGGAAAACGCGGACGTGGCAAACTTTTCGTTGAAGGAATGGTTGTGGCAATTGAACCAATGATTAATCTTGGAACAAGAAACATTAAACAACATAAAGACGGCTGGACGATTACAACTGCAGACGGAAAAGCAAGCGCACATTTCGAACACGATGTGGCTTTAATCGATGGTAAACCAGAGTTATTATCGACTTTCCAATACATCTACAAAGCTTTAGGAATTGAAAGCAATGAAGAAGACGAATTCAGACAAGTTCCATTAGTACTATAATACAATCCCGAATCTAAACCTGTGAAAAAACTTTTTAAATTAGTTTTAAATACTATCCCGCGTCCATTATTAATTCGTTTGAGTTATGTGGCGCGCCCAATTTTAGCTTTCTCATTAAGGGGAGATAAATTTACAGATCCTATCGATGGCAGAAGCTTTAAATCGTTTTTACCTTACGGATACGGAAAACAGCGTAATAATGTACTTTCGCCAAGTACACTTTCTTTAGAAAGACACCGTTTGCTTTGGCTGTATTTAAACGATCAGACTGATTTTTTTACAGCACCGAAAAAAGTACTTCATTTTGCACCGGAACAAGCTTTTTATAAAAGATTCCGCAAGCAGAAAAATCTTGATTACACTACAACAGATTTACTTTCGCCTTTGGCTGATGTAAAAGCTGATATCTGTAACCTGCCTTTTAAAGACAACGAATATGATGTAATTTTATGTAATCACGTTTTAGAACATATTCCTGATGATACAAAAGCAATGCAGGAATTATACCGTGTTTTAAAACCTGGCGGAATGGCTATTCTTCAAATCCCGCAGGATTTAAACCGTGAAGTTACTTTCGCAGACGATTCAATTACAGATCAAAAAGAGCGTGCTAAAATCTTCGGACAGTACGATCACGTTCGTGTTTATGGGCGCGATTATTTCGACAAATTAAGAAGTATTGGATTTATTGTAATTGAAGAAGATTACACTAACAAAATTGCACCAGAATTAGTAGAAAAGTACTGTTTAGCAAAAGGAGAAATTATTCCGCTTTGCTTTAAACAGGAAAACTAATTTTCACCATATAAGTGATATAAGTTCATTTAAAAAGAGTTTTCAAAATAGCAATAATTTGAAAACTCTTTGTTTTTTCAGCCCATTCCCTAAAACTATAAGCCAACCAAATCTTTAAACCTTGGAACCTACAAAACCATTTCAATTTTGCTTTGACATCAGTTTAGAAAAAAACCTCAATACTTATATTCCAACTGCCTACATTGTTGAGAATACAGAAGAAATCAAATATCTGGACAAAAAAGCAAGTCCCGGCGTAATGCAGAGTTTCGGGATTATTTTTGAAGATTTAGATTCAAATACAAAAAAAATACTAACGGCCTGTGATTCTTTGAAACCTGAATTTATCTTCAAAAAATTCAGTGCCAAAATCAAATCGGCTAAAACCATTGCTGATCTGCAAAAAGATTCTAAAATTGAATTTGCCATCCGCCAGCATTTAAAATTCCATTTAAGCTCATTTTACGATTTAATTGTAAAAGAGCAATTTCCTTTGTCTTTAAATCTTGGACCGGAAAAAGATTTTTATCGTTCAAAAGTAAGTATCGAACCGCTGTATTTTGAACCGCAGATTCAGTTTGACAAACATGCAGAAGGTATCACTTATACCCTTTCGCTAAAAGAAAATGAAAAAGCTTTTCTGCCAATGGACAGCAATGCAGATATTCTTTTAGACGAACCGGGCTGGTTAATTATCAATAAAAAATTAGGACAGCTTAAAGAACTGAACGCTAAAAAACTGATGCCTTTTTTAAAGAAAAAATCAATTGAAATTCCATCTAAACTAGTAGATGATTATTTCAAAAGTTTTATTCCGGAAATTGCAAAGAAAATCGATATTGACGCCAATGGTTTTGAAATCGAACTTCGCGACAAATTAGTTTCCTGCACGATTCAGCCCGTTTATGATTTCTTTAAAAACTGTTATTACCTCAACCTTTATTTTGATTATAACGGTTATTCATTTGATGCGGGCAAAACAAAAAAAACACATTCGTTTGTAGATTTCAGTGTTGCCAATGAACCTAAAATTATTCAGTTTAAACGAAATGCAGACGAAAATATATATGTCGACAAATTAACCGAAATTGGTTTAGTAAAAATCAAAAATGAATTATTTGGTCTGAATTCTGAAGCTGAAACTTCTGATCCTTATATCAATATCCAATTGATTATTGATAATAAAGAAAAGCTGGAAAGTTTAGGTTTTGATATTCAGAATTTAAAGCTGGAAAGCAAAGAAATCATTACAGAAAGCCATACTATTTCGGCTTCAAAAGACACAAATGGAGATTGGTTTGATATTAAAATAATTATTACGGTTGGATCATATAAGATCAATTTCAGCGAAATTATTCCGAATATAAAAAGCAAGGAAAGGCTTTTTCCTCTGCCAGACGGAAACTACTTTTTAATTCCGCTGGAATGGTTCAGCAAATACGGTTCGCTGGCAAAACTGGCAAAAATAGAAAGCGGTACTTTGCTTTTACGAAAAAGCAATTTTACAGCTCTGGATGCCATTCCAGAAATCAAGGACGACGTAACGTATAAGGCAGAATATATTGCTTCTGATTTATTAAAAGCTACTTTAAGACCGTATCAAATTGACGGAGTAAAATGGCTTTTAGGACATTTTAATTCCAATTTAGGTGCGTGTCTGGCTGATGATATGGGACTTGGAAAAACATTGCAGACTTTGGCTGTTTTGGTTGCCGTTCAGGAACAACTGGGATTCACGAAGAAAACAACCAATTTTGATTTGTTTGCAAACGAAACCACGATCGAAAGAGAACCGCTTAAAGCTTTGATTGTTTTGCCTTCTTCATTAGTTTTTAACTGGTTTAACGAAGCCGGGAAATTTACACCGCATTTTTCGAGAATGCAGTATGTGGGCAACGACAGAAAACAATTAGCAAGCAGATTGGCCTCTACTGATTTAATTTTTACAAGTTACAGCATTGTTCATCGTGATATTTCGGTTTTAGAGAAATACGATTTTCGTTATTTGATTCTGGATGAAAGCCAATACATCAAAAATAAAAATTCAAAGATTTTTAAAGCCATAAACAAAATAAGTACGGGGCATAAAATTGCGTTGAGCGGTACGCCAATCGAAAATTCGCTTGACGATTTATGGTCGCAGATGCAGTTTATAAATCCGGATATTCTGGGCAGTTATAATTTTTTTGTTGATAATTTTAAAAACCCAATTGAGAAAAAACAAAATGAAGATGTTTTATCTGAATTGAAAAATCTTGTTCAGCCTTATATTTTAAGACGAACCAAAGAACAGGTTTTAAAGGACTTACCAGAATTATCAGAGCAGATTTACTATTGCGACATGGATCCTGACCAGGAAAAATTATACGAACAGGAAAAATCAAAAGCTCGAAATTTCCTTTTAAAAACCGATGGTTCAGGTCCTGATAAAATCAGTATTATTAACACGCTGATGAAGTTACGACAATTGAGTAACCACCCAAAAATGGTAGATCAGGAATCTGAAATTGATTCAGGAAAATATATTGCGGTTACCAATTATCTGGAAAATTTAGTAAAAGCAAAACAAAAAGTAATTATTTTCAGTTCGTTTGTTACCAACCTGAATTTTTATACTGATTGGTGCAAGGAAAATAAAATAACGTATTGTGAAATTACAGGTGAAACTCCGGCCGCCAAAAGAGAACAGCAGGTAAAACTGTTTCAGGAAAAAGAAGAACCTTTATTGTTTTTTATTTCGCTGAAAGCGGGAGGCGTTGGTTTAAATATTACAAAAGCATCTTATGTTTTATTTTTAGATCCGTGGTGGAATCCTTTTGCTGAAAAACAAGGAGTTGGAAGGGCGCACCGAATTGGTCAGTTAAATAAAGTAAACGTTGTCCGCTTTATTTCTAAAAATACTGTAGAAGAAAAAATCATCAAACTGCAGGAAAACAAAAAGCTTTTATCTGATTCACTTTTAGAAGAAAGTTATATCAATGATGAGATCGAAGCTAATTTAGAATACATTTTGAATTCTTAATAAATTACGCAATCTAATAAATGGCATCTTAATACGTTTAATAAAATTCTTATATTTACAATCTTACAACGTAATAAGATGCCAAAATTTTTATATCAAAGCCTAATTGCGCTTTTAATTTTTACTTCGGCGAAAGCCCAGGAAATACAAACTGAAGTAGTTCCTCCATATAATATTAAAACCGTAACTTTTGTTCAGAATGGTAATAATGTCGTTCCGATATTTGAACTGAATTCTACATTTGAATTTCAGTTTGATGATTTGTTTGGAAATGAAGCCAATTATTATTTCGAAATCACACATTGCGATTACAACTGGAAACCAAGCGATATTCCAAAAACGGATTATTTAAGAGGTTTTGACGGCCAGAGAATTATGGATTATTCTAATTCTTTTAATACACTTCAGGTTTATTCACATTACCGACTTCCGTTTCCAAATCAGTTTACAACACAAATCAGATTATCCGGAAATTATATTTTGAAGATTTTAAATGAAGATAAAGAAGTGGTTTTGTCCCGAAAATTTATTGTGTATGAAGAACATTGTACAGTTGGCGCACAGGTAAAAAGAACCCGAAACCTCAGCAATATCAACTATAAGCAAAATCTTGATTTTACGATTGCCTCAAATGATATTACGTTTCAGACTCCAACTCAAAACGTAAAAGTTCTTTTGCTGCAAAACGGAAATTTTAATACCGCGATTAAAAATATTCCACCGCAATATACAATTGGAAACCAGCTGGTTTATAAATATGATGCTGAAACCCAGTTTTGGGGCGGTAATGAATTTTTATATTTTGAAAATAAAGACATTCGCGCAGCAAATAATAACGTAGGCCGAATTGGCTCTAACAATGATATTTACAATGCTTATTTATATACAAATGCTGCAAGAGGAAATCAGATTTATACCAATTATCAGGATGTAAACGGAAATTTTGTTGTAAAAAATATAAACGGGGCAGACAACAGCATCGAGGCAGATTATGCCTGGGTTTATTTTACACTTTCGGCACCTGCTTTTAGAATGAACAAAGACATTTATATTACTGGAATTTTCAATAATTACAGTCTTTCGCCAGAATACAAAATGGATTATAATACTGATAAAGCAGTGTTTGAAAAAGCAGTAATGATCAAACAGGGTTTTACTAATTATCAATATACAGTTGCTGATAAAAAAGGAAATATTGATTTGGAAAATGCCATAGACGGAAATTTTTATCAAACAGAAAATGAATACACTATTTTGGTTTATTACAAAGAAAGTATAGATCGTTATCAAAGAGTTATTGGAAAAGGCAATGCAAACTCTATAAATATCGTTAATTAAAACATTGTTAAGGTTTTAGGTTTCATAGTTTTTTTTCGTAGCTTTGTACCTATAACACACAGATTTACTAGGTTAGTATGGTTTCTCAAATTACACGAGGCATAAAAATATCGGTTTTAACTAGTTTTGAAGGAACTTACTTCAAGAACTATAAGATTCACTTTGCTTTTAGTTACGTAGTTACAATCGAAAATCACAGTAAAGATTCCGTTCAGTTAACTTCCCGCCACTGGGAAATTTTCGACTCGTTAAACGATTTAGATATTGTTGACGGCGAAGGTGTGATTGGTAAAAAACCGGTTTTAAAACCAGGTGAAAACCACACTTACAGCTCTGGTTGTTTACTATCATCTCCTTATGGTGCCATGAAAGGTCATTTTAATATGATCAATTTTACTACAACTAAAACATTCAAAGTAATTGTTCCTACTTTTAGAATGTGCGCTCCGTTTGCATTAAATTAATCTAACGTTTTATTTCCATTACTTCTTCTTTTGTAATGGCATAAACCTGATCGTTTTCTTCGGGGATTAAGTAAAAATTACCTGTAAATTCTCCAAAAGAAGGAAAAATCATTTGATGCGGTTTTCTAAAAAAGCATGACAAACTTAAAAATTGCCTGCCCAATCCCTTTAGTTTTATTCCGGGATGAATGTGTCCGCAAAAATTAAAAAAGTTTTCTCGTGTTGTAGGATGATGTGTCAGCAAGAAATCATCGATTATCAACTCTTCATAAATTTCAACGTTCAAATCGGCATAGTATTTTTTTGCAATAATATCGTGATTGCCTTCAATCAAAATAATCTGCTGCGAAACAGTTTTAGTCCAATCTGAAAAAAATTCCCATTCGTTATTGATTTTGCTGTGGAACAAATCTCCAAGAAAAATAATCGTCTCAGAATCGAATAAATCCAGCACTTCATTTAATCTTGTAAAATTTTCAAAAAGAGCTTTTTCGGGAATTGCCATTCCGTGTTTTCTAAAATGCGCAATTTTCCCCAAATGCAAATCAGAAATAAAAAGAATTTTCTTTTCTTCCCAAAAAGCAGCACCGGACTGATGCAAAACGAAATTTTGATTGTTGATATTTATTCTCATATTAATTTATTTCATGTAACTCGCGGTCATTTTCTTTATTCTTTCCTGCAGGGTCTCACTTGATATTTTTTCGCGTAAACGATCTGTAATTATTGGAAAACTAAACGGCGTTGGCTTTTTACATTGTTTCCAGACAATCGCCTGATTGTTTATTCTTTCCATTGCCTGAATCAAACGTCCTTCTTCTAACTGATGTTCAAAGGTTTCTGTATAAGCCTGCTGTAATAATAAATTATCGGGTTCATAATCTCTAAAAACCTCAAAAAGCAATTGCGAACCGCTTTGCAAATGTTTTGTTTTAACAGGTTTTCCGGGCATTCCCGTAAAAACCAAACCAGCAATTACGGCAATATCACGAAATTTTCGGCGCGCCATTTCGGTTGCGTTTAAACTTTTCTGCAAATCATGATGTACATATTCTGTCGTAAACAAATTATTATCAAAAACAGACTGCATATCTATTTCCTGATCAGAAAGCAATTCGAATCCGTAATCGTTATAGGCCAGTGAAAACGTAATTGGCGACAATAAACTGATTCGATACGAAATTAAACTTGCCATAGCTTCGTGAACATAACGTCCTTCAAATGGATAAAAAATAGCGTGATAACCTTCTCTTGTTTTAAACGTTTCGATTAAAAATTCATTGTTATTGGGTACAATACTTTCTTTTCTCTGCCTGTCAAAAATAGGTTTTAAAGCTTTTAATTCAGGAGTTAGATGATCTGTATTTGCCGCATATAATTCTTCCCGAAGCAGTTCACTCATCTGTGCTGATAACGTCATTCGGCCTCCCATCCAGCTTACCACTCTGGCTGTTTTTTTAGGATCAGCTTTTCGAACTAAAACCTGCATGTTTTTAATTTGAAACAATTCGAGGCGCCTTCCGGCAAAAGTAAAAACATCGCCTCTCTGTAATTTCGAAGCAAACCATTCTTCAATTGTACCAATAAAACCGCCGCTTAAAAATTTTACATTCAAAACCGCATCGCCCACAATTGTTCCCATTTGCATACGATGATGCATGGCAATAAAACGGCTGTTGATTTTATAACGCCCGTCAGCTTCAATTTCTACTTTTTTAAATTCGTCGTAAGCCTGCAAGCTCTGACTTCCGTTGGTAATGAAATTTAAAATCCAGTTCCAGTTTTCTTTGGTTATATTTTGATAACAGAAAGTTGTTTTAACTTCTTCATAAATTTCATCCGGAAAAAATCCGTCAGAAACTGCCAGTGTATTTAGATATTGAACCAAAACGTCCCAACTGTTTAAATACGGCATTCGATCTTCGACAACAGTTTGGGCAACCGCTTTTTTTAATGCCGAAGCTTCAATTAATTCCATTGCATGTGTGGCGAGAAAATAAATCATGCTTTCTTTCCCCGGCTGGTGCCCGCTTCTTCCTGCTCTCTGCAAAAATCTGGCAACACCTTTTGGTCCGCCAACCTGAATAATGGTTTCAACAGGCGCAAAATCGACACCAAGATCTAAACTCGAAGTGCAGACTACGACTTTTAATTCTTCGTTTCGAATGGCGTCCTCCACCCACAAACGGGTTTCTCTGCTTATGCTTCCGTGATGCATCGCCATTTCTCCTGCAAATTCCGGATATTTTTCTAAAATGGCCTGAAACCAAATTTCGCAGGCCGAACGTACATTGGTAAAAATTAAAGTCGTTTTGCTCTTTCGGATTATCTTCGCAACCTCATCAATCAAATGCAAACCCATGTGTCCGCGCCACGGATAAGTTTCCATTTTCTCAGGCAGAATTGATTCTATCTTAATCTTTTTATTGATATGTGCTTTTATCAAAACTGAATTTTTATAGGCTTCCGTATCATGCCCTAATAAAACTTCTTGTGCTAATTCGAGATTTCCAATTGTTGCCGAAATTCCCCAGATTCGCATTTTTGGTGTAATTGTTTTTAATCTCGAAAGTGCCAATTCCATTTGAACGCCTCGTTTGGTTCCCATTAATTCGTGCCATTCATCAACTATTATTGCACCGCAGTTGGCAAACGTTTTTTCATATTGTTTTGAAGCCAAAAGAAGCTGTAAACTTTCGGGCGTTGTAATTAAAAGATCGGGCATTTTGTTTTTCTGTCTGGCTCTTTCGCTTTGCGAAGTATCTCCTGAACGAATTCCTACGGTTAACGGCAGATCTAAATCGGTAATAATTCGTTCTGCTGCTTGTTTTATTTCTACAGATAGCGCCCGCAAAGGCGTAATCCAAATGGCTTTTAATCCGGCTTTGTGCTTGGTTTTATAATCGGGATTTTTTTTTATGTAATCGAGAACTACAGGAAACCACAAGGCATAGGTTTTTCCGCTTCCGGTTGGAGCGTTTAATAAACCGTTTTTTCCCTGCAGAAAAGCAGTCCAGGTTTGCGTCTGGAATGGAAAAGATTTCCAACCCTGACTTTTAAACCAGTTTTCGGCCAATACATATAATTCGTCCCTATTCATTCATGATATAATTAATTTTAACACATAGAAACATAGCTTTTAGAAACGCATAAAGGCATTTCATTTGCATTAACAAACATAGCTATGAGTAGAAACTTGTTTCTTTTAAATTCTTTTTACACACATTTTAACCTATGTTTCTATGTGTTTAAAAATTGTACCGTATTTACGAAATCATATCTTTTAGATCTTCAATAGAATTGGCTTCTTCTATTTTTTTATCCTGACGCCATCTTAGAATTCTTGGAAAACGGGTAGCTATGCCGCTTTTATGTCTTTTCGAAAGTGAAATTCCTTCAAAACCAATTTCAAAAACCAGTTTTGGTGTTACGCTTCGAACCGGACCAAATCGTTCTAAAGTATTCTTTTTTATAAAATCATCTACTTTTCTGAATTCTGCATCGGTTAAACCAGAATAGGCTTTTGCAAAAGTGACTAGTTCTTTTTCTCCATTTTCATTATTCTGCCAAAGCGCAAAAGTGTAATCAGTAAATAAATTCGAGCGTCGGCCGTGTCCGCGCATAGCGTAAGTTAAAACGGCATCAATTACCAGAGGTTCTATTTTCCATTTCCACCAATCGCCTTTTTTTCTTCCCACCTGATATGGCGACTTGTTTCGTTTTAACATCAAACCTTCGCTTTTCATTTCGCGGGCTCGTTCTCTTTCTTTCGCAACATCTTCCCATGAAGTTAAGGAAACTCTTTCTGAAAGTCGAAATGATCTTGTTAAGTCTTTAATCTCGTTGTATAAATCTTCTA
The DNA here is from genome assembly GCF_000016645.1 of Flavobacterium johnsoniae UW101. Classification (NCBI taxonomy): domain Bacteria; kingdom Pseudomonadati; phylum Bacteroidota; class Flavobacteriia; order Flavobacteriales; family Flavobacteriaceae; genus Flavobacterium; species Flavobacterium johnsoniae. The sequence continues at coordinate 2,030,380 of NC_009441.1, read as the reverse complement.
ATAATTTTCTTCTTTCTATATACGGTAAATTTCGAATGTCTTTTCCTTCCCATTCTAAAATATCATACGCTTTTAGAATTACGGGAACTTTTTCCAGCAGATTTGCCGATATGGTTTTACGCCCAATTCTCGCTTGTAAATCATTAAAAGTTCCGATTTCATTTCCGGGAAAAGCTAAAATCTCTGCATCGATTACGGTCCCGTTTGGAATAAGTCCTACAAAGGATTTAAACTCAGGATATTTATCGGTAACCAGCTCCTCGCCTCTTGACCAAACATAAATTTCGTCATCGCGGATAATAGTTTGCGATCGGATTCCGTCCCATTTGTGTTCAATGGACCAATCTTCTGGATTTCCTAAATCTTCGATATCGCCTTCAATTGGATACGCGAGATAAAATGGATATGGTTTTGATAAATAATCGGAACTTTTTTCATCCAAAATCAATTCCTGAAACGTAATTGTATTGGGATTCCAATTTCCCATTAATTTATAAGCCAGCGCATCTTCATCTACATTTTCTGCTTTTGATAAAGCTCGTGTCATTAATTTTTGGCTTACGCCGATTCTGAAGCTTCCAGTAATTAGTTTGGTAAAAACGAAACGTTCGTAATAATTTAAAGCCATCCAGTTTGCGTGCAGATATTCTTTTTTCTCTGGATCGGTTTTCTTTTTTAAGGCAATGATTTCCTGTAGAAATTCGGTTAAACTTTTATCGGAATGTTCTTTGGTTGTTGGAATTATCAAAGCAATAGTTTCGGCCAGATCGCCTACAATATGGTAACTTTCTTCAAAAAGCCATAACGGAATATTCGCCAGTTCATTTGCCCAAAGACGCAATAATGTTGTATTGACAGGTCTTGCCGGACGACGATGCGAAAGAATAGCAATAGTCCATACTTTATCTTCCGGCGATGCATTTTTAAAATACGTCGTCAGCGCATCGACTTTTACGTTCGTTTTATTAGAACTGTCGAGTGTTTTTATAAGTTGGGCGAAATTTTTCATTTACATTTCTTTTAAACCGCATAATTTATTTAACACATAGAAACATAGCTTCTCTTTGCTATTAAAGGCGTTTCACTTTGTTTAAATTCACATAGCTATGTGTGAAAACTGGTTTTCTTTTTTCAACCTTTTTTATCGGATTTTAAACCTATGTGTCTATGTGTTAATTTTTTTTCCAATGATTACTTTTCAGAAATAACCGAAGTTTCATTTTGATCTATTTCTGCTTCATTATCCTCTTTTTCCATCTCGGCAGTTTCGCCTTCGTATTGTGTTTTTTCAGTTCTGGCATCGTAACCTAATTCCCTTAAGTATTTGGCAAAAATATCGGTATAACCGTGCGTACAGATTACGCGTTCTGCGCCTGTTGCTTTCACACTTTCTAATAGAGAATGCCAGTCGCAGTGATCACTTAAAACGAAACCTTTGTCAATAGCACGTCGGCGTCTTGCACCGCGAAAAGCCATCCATCCGCTTGCTGAACCGGTTACAAAAGGTGTCATTTTTCTAATCCAGATGCTTCCGTGTGCGCTTGGAGGAGCGAGAACAATATTTCCTAAAAGCGCTTCTCTTTTGGTTTCTCTGGTAATTAATTCAGTTGGAGGAAAATAAACCATTGGGCGTAAAACATTTGTCATATTTTCGATGGCGCCGTGCGTGTATATTTTTCCAATATCAGTATCTAAATATTTTAAAAGTCTTTGTGCTTTTCCTAAAGAATATCCAAACAAAATTGAAGTTCTGCCTTCTGCTTTATTTTCTGCCCACCAATTATTGATTTCCGAAATAACTTCTGCCTGCGGTGTCCAGTTAAAAGCAGGTAATCCGAAAGTGCATTCGGTTATAAAAGTGTCGCATTTTACGACTTCATACGGCGTTGAAATTCCGTCGTCTTCTGTTTTATAATCTCCGGTAAAAACCCAGACTTCGCCTTTGTGTTCTACTCTAATCTGTGAACTTCCAATAATATGTCCGGCAGGATGAAGTGAAAATTTTACATTATTGATAACAAAGGTTTCTCCCCATTCTTTTCCGGTTACATTTATTTCGCCCAAACGATGGCGTATTATGGGAATGTTGGTATGATGCGTAATGTAATTTTGATGTCCCCAGCGTGCGTGATCAGAATGTCCGTGCGTAATTATGGCGTTCTTTACAGGACGCCACGGATCAAGATAAACATCAGCCTGCTGGCAGTAAATACCTTTATCATTAAAAGCTAAAAGTGGTATTTTCATATTGGTGTATTTAAAAAATTCTTTTAGAAGTACCTCAAATTTAAACCTTTATAAAAAATTATATTTTACAACTTCGTCTAATTAGTTTATTAAATTACAACTTTTTAATATTGTATTGTGATATAATCAAATTATCATTTGTACTTTTGTAAAAAATTAAACAATTCGTAAATTTTAAAATAATTTATCCCATGTTAAAAGGATTCTTTCATGTACCAAAAGCGGTAAACGAGCCTGTAAAGAGCTACGCACCGAACTCACCAGAAAAAGCAGCTGTTCAGGCAGCTTACACTACAATGTGGAACTCTCAAATTGATGTTCCGTTATATATTGGAAGTGAAGAAATCAAAACTGGAAACACAAAAAATATTACAGCTCCTCATGATCACAAACACGTAGTTGGAAAGTATCATTTAGCTGAAAAACAACATATTGAAAAAGCAATTGCCAATGCTCTTGAAGCAAGACAAAAATGGGCAAATATGGCATGGGAACAGCGTGCTGCTATTTTCTTAAAAGCTGCTGAACTTATCGCTGGTCCATACAGAGCTCGTATTAACGCTGCTACAATGATTGGACAGTCTAAAAATATTCACCAGGCAGAAATCGATTCTTCTTGCGAGTTAATCGACTTTTTGCGTTACAATGTTGAGTTTATGACTCAAATCTACAACGATCAGCCAAAATCAGATTCTACTGTTTGGAACCGTGTAGAATACAGACCGCTTGAAGGTTTTGTTTACGCTATTACTCCTTTTAACTTTACTGCTATCGCTGCTAATCTTCCTGCAAGTGCTGCTATGATGGGTAACGTTGTGGTTTGGAAACCAAGTGACAGTCAGGTATTTTCTGCAAAAATTATTATTGATGTTTTCAAAGAAGCGGGAGTTCCAGACGGAGTTATCAACGTAGTTTTTGGAGATGCTTTAATGATTACAGATACTGTATTGGCAAGCCGTGATTTTGCTGGTATTCACTTTACAGGATCTACTCACGTATTTAAAGATATCTGGTCTAAAATTGGAGCAAATATCCACAACTATAAAACATACCCAAGAATCGTTGGAGAAACTGGTGGTAAAGATTTTATCATTGCTCACCCAAGCGCAAACGTAAAACAAGTTGCTACAGGTATTACTCGCGGTGCTTTTGAATACCAAGGTCAAAAATGTTCTGCAGCTTCTAGAGCTTATATTCCTCAAAGTTTATGGCCGGCTGTAAAAGAGCAGTTAATTGCTGATGTAAAATCTATGAAAATGGGTTCTCCGGAAGATTTCGGAAACTTTATTACAGCAGTTATCCACGAAGGTTCTTTTGATAAATTAGCCAGCTATATCGATCAGGCTAAAAAAGATGCTGATGCTGAAATCATTGTTGGAGGAAACTACGATAAATCTGTTGGATACTTTATTGAGCCAACGGTTATTGTAACTACAAACCCTAAATATACTACAATGGAAACTGAGTTATTTGGACCAGTTATCACTATTTATGTTTACGAAGATGCAAAATGGGAAGAAACTTTAGAATTAGTTGATACTACTTCTGAGTACGCTTTAACAGGAGCTGTTTTCAGCCAGGATCGTTATGCTGTTGAAGTGGCTACAACAAAATTACAAAACGCTGCTGGTAACTTCTACATTAATGACAAACCAACCGGAGCAGTTGTAGGTATGCAGCCATTTGGTGGAGCAAGAGCTTCTGGAACTAATGACAAAGCAGGTTCTGCATTGAACTTATTGCGTTGGGCTTCTCCAAGAACTATTAAAGAAACTTTTGTAACTCCAGAAGATTACAGATATCCGTTTTTAGGATAATCTAATTTTAGAGTTCATTTAATATTAAAAAAGCCGGAAATTCAATTGAATTTCCGGCTTTTTTTGATTCTATAAATTAACCATTCTTTCTATTCATTAAAATTGTAATACTTTTCCTATATATTTAATTATCAGTACAATGCACTTCAAAAAAGTCTTATTTTGATACTTTTAAAACTTTTACGTCCACAATAAGAAAAAGCATGCCTCTAAATTTGCATCAAAATAAATCATAACAAAAAAATTAGAGTCATGAGAAACTTAAATAACGTTCCAAAAATAATTTCAGAATCAAAAAGCATTGGTAACGCTATTGATTTTAAATGGACAAAAAAGAAAATAAATCAGCTGCTTGATCCATTAGAAGGAAATGAAGAACTGGAAAATATTTTATTACAAATTAATCATAAAGGATCCGTTGGCTTAACTGCTGCACTTTTAGAATGGGTATACTGGCGTTTTACAGGGTATTCCCATTCAGTTAATGATACTCAAAAACGTATTGAAGCACTTTGGTGTTCTATAAATAATCGTGAGCAGACCAATCCTTTACTTTTTGACACAGATCTTAAAGTATCGGCTTCTGGTTCAGTAAATGGTGCTTTATGGATTGCATTAATGAATGTGCGTATGATTGATGTTCGATACAGAAAAGGTTCCTACTTTTTACAACATGAACTTGTTGGATTAGTATTATTAGCACGCCATATCACCCCGAAAAAGAAAAAATTTGATAATTGGTTTAATCAAGTAATAACTGAATTGGTGCATTCACATCCTTGTCCTTATAGAAATGATGAATTAGATGAAACAGACGAAGCTGTTTATGATTCTTCACATGAACCTGTGATCTGCCGAGAATTTTTCTTTGATTCTGAATTCAAATACAGTGTTGAAGCATCTGAAAATGCAATTCATAATTTTATTGACAACTTAGATATAAAAGCAAATCCTTTTTTAAATTTTTCAAGAAAGGCTTCTTAAATATGATAATAGTTAAAAACACTAAATGTCAATCCTGTCATCAAACTTTTGAGTTGTCTAACAAACAGATAAATCTGGTAACAGATTTATTAAATAGAGGTCAAAAGTTTATTATGATTGAGTGTTCTCTTTGTGGACTTGCAACTAACTATCAACAAGAAAATGATGACATCCAAAATTCAGCCATAGAAGTCGACTCATACACATATCGTTGTCCTGTTAGTCATTGTACAGGCTGGGTAGAGTTAATTGAGGACAGCACTTCTAGTTTCTTTGGGTGTGGAGAATGTGGCAGTGTTTGGTATGAAGAGCAAAACTTTCAAAAAGAAATTACGCAAATTGTCTCTTTATGCAATTATAGAGCAAAATGCTATGAAATGGCGGAAAATAAATGGATACCAGCATCACTAGAAAATGAAGACAAAAATTATAAAACTTTAGTTGAATCAGAGCCTTTTGATAAAAAGAAAAGCTTTATTAGGGACTAACTAAAAAACAATTTAATAAAAACCAAAAATAAAATTTATGCCCGCATTATCAGAATATTCAAATGTTCACAATACCGTTTTTAATATTATTACAAACAAAGGTTACAAACTTTGGTATAATAAAGAAACTGAAATGTATTGTGCTGAGAAAAATGGATGGGACTTTATGGCCGATACGCCTTGTTCATTACTAGGAATCATATTAATATATGAGTATAAAAACCCTAAGTCATATCAAGAGTATTGGTGGAAAGACGAAGGCTCACTATCTGAAAAGAATCTTAGTACACAAGCTCCAAGTTATACATCTGTAGTAGAAAAAAAGCTTTTATGACAAATGGGCTCGCAGAGATAAAATTAACAGAAACAAATAGTTTACAATAATTACAATTAATTCAAAAAAAACCGGAAAGAATTTCTTTCCGTTTTTTTTATATCAAACTAAGGTTTAAACTTTAAAGGAAGATGAACCACTTTTTTAGTTTCAAAAAATTCATCTTCAAATATCTCTGATAAATCATATAAGGTTGCAGCAGGAAAATCTTTTAGTTCTTCAGACAAATCGCCACCTTTAAGATAAAGAATCCCATTTTTTAGTTTATGCTTGTGCTGCTTTTTAATTTTATCTTTTATCCAAGAAACAAAATCAGGCATATTAGTTACGGCACGGCTCACAATAAAATCGAAATCACCTTTTACCAATTCGGCACGTTTTTGTTCTGCTTTTACATTTTTTAATTCTAATGCATCTACAACGCCCTGAACCACTTTTATTTTTTTAGCAATAACATCAATCAAATAAAAACGAGTTTCTGGAAAAAGAATCGCTAACGGAATTCCAGGAAAACCTCCTCCTGTTCCAACATCCAGAACTGTTGTTCCAGGTTCGAATTTCATAACTTTAGCAATTCCTAAAGAATGTAAAATGTGTTTTGTATATAATGAATCAATGTCTTTGCGTGAAATAACATTGATTTTTTCATTCCAATTGTGGTATAAAAAGTCTAATTTTTGAAATTGTTCGATTTGAAGATCGGTCAAATTGGGAAAATATTTCAATATCTCATCCATTGCTGTAAATTTTTAACAAAAGTACTACTTTACGATTGAAATATTTAACTCAATTTTGCAAATTGAGAATTTATAATAATTACCTTTGAAACCTATTTAAAACAATTATGAATAACACGGCTCCAACTTTTGCAAGGCAAGACAATCTGAAGTTTTTCAGAACACTTAATTCTCGGGTAAACAATTACTTCAAGGAGAATAATATTCAGAAAACCGGAAATTGGAAATTACATTTAAAAGCTGTTATTCTGTTTGCAGTTTTTCTAACTCCTTATTTCTTAATCCTTACGCTTAATATGCCTTTTTGGTTAATGTTGCTGCTTTCTATTATTATGGGAGTTGGAATGGCAGGTGTAGGAATGAATGTAATGCACGACGGAAATCACGGTTCTTACTCTAATAAAAGCTGGATCAACAAATTCATGGGCGGAACAATTTATGTTCTGGCTGGAAATGTTTACAACTGGCAGGTACAGCATAATGTGCTTCATCATACTTATACTAATATTCCTGGGCATGACGAAGATCTGGATGCCGGAAGAATTATTCGTTTTACAGAGCATGCAGAATGGCATCGTTTTCACCGTTTCCAGCATTATTATTCTGTTTTCTTATATGGGTTACTAACTTTTAATTGGGCTTTAACTACTGATTTTAAGCAAATGCGTAATTACCTTAAAAGAAAACTTTCTTATGGTGAACCAAAAAGTCCTAAAATTTTATGGACAACCCTTATTATCACTAAAATGATTTATGTGTCAATCTGGATTGTTTTACCAATTTTAATTGGAATTACCTGGTGGAAAGTTCTTCTTGGCTTTTTCCTAATGCACTATACAGCAGGTTTAATTTTAAGCATTGTGTTTCAGCTGGCGCATGTTGTAGATCATACTACAAATCCAACTCCAAATGATTTAGGCGAAATGGATAATACCTGGGCTATTCACCAATTGTATACTACAACTAATTTTGCTCCAAAAAACGCAATCGTAAATTGGTATACAGGCGGATTAAACCATCAAATCGAACATCATATTTTTCCAAATATCAGTCACATTCATTATGGCAAAATTGCAAAAATTGTAAAAGAAACCGCAAAGGAATGCAACTTACCGTATTATGAATACAAAACAATGAGAAGCGCCGTTGCTGCTCACTTCAAACATTTACGTGACTTAGGAATGAAACCTGAATTAGCAGTTTAGAAACTAAAAAAAATCTATTAATAATTAACCTTCCTTAATCACACAGCAAATTAAGGACTTCAAAATTTTTATAATGAACCATATTCTTTCGGACAGAATCAACAACCTTGCGACTTCACAAACATTGGCAATGGCCGCTTTGGCAAGAGAATTAAAAGCACAAGGAAAAGACATTATCAGTTTAAGTTTAGGTGAACCAGATTTCAATACACCAGACTTTATTAAAGAAGCTGCTAAAAAAGCAATCGACGATAATTATAGTACATATTCTCCAGTTGATGGATATCAGGATTTAAAAGAAGCTATCTGCAGAAAATTCAAAAGAGACAATGATTTAGAATACAAACCATCTCAAATTGTAGTTTCTACAGGTGCAAAACAATCTTTATACAACATTGCACAAGTAATGTTAAACGATGGTGACGAGGTAATTTTACCAGCACCTTACTGGGTTTCTTATTTCGAAATCGTAAAACTTTCTGGAGGAGTTCCGGTTGAAGTTCCAACTTCTGTAGAAACAGATTTTAAAATTACCCCAGAACAATTAGAAGCTGCAATCACACCAAAAACAAAAATGATGTGGTTCTCTTCTCCATGTAATCCTTCAGGATCTGTTTACAGCAGAGAAGAATTAACAGCATTGGCAAAAGTTTTAGAAAAACACCCAAATATTTACGTAGTTGCAGATGAAATTTATGAGCATATCAATTTCTCAGGAACTTTCTGCAGTATCGGTTCTATCCCAGGAATGTTAGAAAAAACAATCACTGTAAATGGAGTTGCAAAAGCATTTGCAATGACAGGATACAGAATTGGATATATTGGAGCTCCAGAATTTATCGCAAAAGCGTGTACAAAAATTCAAGGGCAAGTAACATCTGGTGCAAACTCTGTTGCACAACGCGCTACAATTACAGCTGTAGATGCTGATCCAAGCGTATTAAACGAAATGGTTCAGGCTTTCCACGGACGTAGAGATTTAGTAGTTGGATTATTAAAAGAAATTCCGGGAGTAAAAATCAACGTTCCAGAAGGTGCATTTTACGTATTCCCAGACGTTTCTTCTTTCTTCGGAAAAACTTTAAAAGGACACGAAATTAAAGATGCAAACGATGTTTCTATGTATCTTTTAGCTGAGGCAAACGTGGCAACAGTAACAGGAGATGCTTTTGGAAATCCAAACTGTATTCGTTTCTCTTATGCAACAAGCAACGATATTTTAAAAGAAGCTTTACGCAGAATCAAAGAAGCTTTGACTGCATAACAATATTCTAAATTTTACTAAAACGGCTTAAGGTTCAAAAGTTTCATCACTTTTATACTTTAAGCTGTTTTTTTATGCATTTAATTTGGGCGTGTCCCTTCGGGTCGGGCTTTCGGCTATATCTTTTATTCCGCTCCGCTTCATAAAAGGATACCGCCTCAATCCCTCACGCAAACCGTAAAACGAGAACATTCATTTTCAAAAGAAAAAAAATCTCCTAGATCTGCTAAATCTGCGTGAAACAAAAAAATTACAAAATTCCCATTCTACAATATTATAAAACCTTGAATATAATCTTGTAAAACATAACACTTTATAAATTGTCAACTTTGTAATGTATTAATTTAAAAACTATTAGTCATGATACATACAGATGAAACCACACAAGAAGCTGTTAAAACTTTAGAAGGATTAATCTCAATTCTCGAAGATGGAAAACTAGGATATACAAATGCTGCAGAACATGTAGAAAATCCGGCAATGAAAACCGATTTTCTGGAATATGCCAGAGAAAGAGCTTTATATATTGTAGAATTACAAGACGAAATCAACAAACTAGGGAAATCAACAGATAATTCAGGCGGAGGTCCGCTTGGAGCTTTACACCGTACATGGATTGATATTAAATCAGCTTTTACAGGCGGTGACACAGAAGCCATTATAAATGCTTGTATTACGGGTGAAGAAGCCGCAATCGAAAAATATAAAAAGGCACTTGAAGAAAACCATTTAGAACATGATCAAGTATATATCGTTTCAAAACAACTAAACGGTATCCAGAATACTTTATCACAAATTAAAATGAGAGCAAATTAATCGATTGGTTCATGCTTTTTTTTGAAAACTGCCCGGTCTTCGGATTGGGCGGTTTTTTTATTTTTTATTGTCGCTGAAAAATAAAATCTTATTTTCGTCTCAACCAATTCTAACTAGCAGACTACATGAAATTAACTTTACGCAATTTTCTCATTTACACAATCCTTACCGTTTTATTTTCCTTTATTTCAAAAGCTCAACCAAGAGTTGGCAAATCAATAAATGCTTCTATAGGTTTTGCTTCCAGCAGTTCGTATTATATTGAAGATTATGGAAGTCAGGACCAATTAGATGTTATGGGCAGCGGACTATATGTACAAGCCGAATATGCCTGGGGAATAACTTCTTGGTTTGGCATAAAACCTTATGCTGCTACAATTTCTACAAAAATTGATGGGGAACAATTTTATCTCGACCAGCCAAGATACAAAGTAACAACTCGTGCTTTGTTAGTTGGAGGAAAAGCTCGTATCTGCGCCCCAATTCCGTGGGTTGCGCCTTTTATTGAAGGCGGCATTGGCGCTTCATTTGGAAAATTTCAAACTTTTACACCAGCCGTTAATTACAATAAAAATACTGTTTTAATGCATATTCCCATCAGTTTTGGATTAGCAGTTGGCAGAAAAAACAATTTTGAACTTGCATTTTCAGGTTATTTTCATCCAGCTGCAAAACAATCAACAGGAGTATTTTCTGCAGGATATAATTTTCCAATTGATTAATTATATCAAATAATTTCATTTATCTTCATTCCATATTAAGTTAACAAACTCAAAAAAATCGCTTCATCATTAGCAAACTCAAATAATTTATAAGACCTTTGCAGACTTTTTTTCGGGAATACCACAAAAGTCTAAAGTTTTAGAAATGAAGAAGAAAATCGAAATATTAGCTCCTGCTAGAGATTTAATTGGAGGAATGGCAGCCATAAATAGTGGTGCAGATGCTGTATATATTGGTGCACCGCAATTTGGAGCACGCTCTAATGCCAACAACTCTATTGAAGATGTTGCCGAACTGGTAAAATATGCTCACTTATTTAACGCACAAGTTTTTGTGGTTATCAATACCATTTTGTATGATAACGAATTAGAAACTTGCCGCGCTATGATTTGGGAATTGTACGATATTGGTGTCGATGCATTGATCATTCAGGATATGGCGATTATGGAAATGGACCTGCCTCCTATCGTACTTCACGCCAGTACACAAGCCAATAACCGTGATGCTGATAAAATTAAATTCCTTAAAGATGCAGGAATTAAACGTGTCGTTTTAGCACGTGAATTGAACTTACATCAAATTAAAACAATATACGATCACGCTGATGTTGAACTAGAGTTTTTCGTAACTGGAGCATTATGTGTTTCTTTCAGCGGAAACTGCTATATGAGTGTGGCCAACGGAGAACGCAGTGCCAATCGTGGTTCATGCGCACAAAACTGCCGCTTACCTTATAACCTAATCGACGGAAACGGAGATACTTTAATCAGAAACAGTCACTTACTTTCGATTAAAGATTTAGATGTTTCAGATCAAATTCCGAATTTGATTGAGGCTGGAATTGTTTCTTTTAAAATCGAAGGAAGATTAAAAGACGTTGCTTACGTTAAAAATAACGTTTCTTATTTACGTCAAAAATTAGACAGCTATTTAGAAGGAAGCGATAAATATATCAAAGCCTCTTCAGGAAAATGCACGTATACTTTTGATTCTACTTTAAGCAGAACTTTCAACCGTGGTTATACGGATTATTTCGTAAACGAAAGACACAGTTCTATTGGTTCTTGGGAAAGCCCAAAATCAAAAGGACAATATATCGGTAAATTAATTAGAACTGTTGGAAACGCTTACGAAATCGAAAATGGCGAATTATTAAACAACGGTGACGGACTTTGCTTTATCAACGAAAATAATGAAGCCGACGGAATCTACGTAAACAAAGCCGAAAACGGAAAAGTATACCCAAACGTTTTAAAAGAAATCAAAGACGGAACTTTCATCTATAGAAATAACGATGCTGCTTTCATCAAAATTGTGGAGAGAGAAGACAGTGCCATCCGTAAAATCGGAACTACTTTATTGCTTACTGAAAATGAAAACGGTTTTGAATTAATCGCTACCGACGAAGACGGAAACGTAAGTACAGTAAAATTAGACCATCCGAAAGAAAAAACAAAAACTGGCGAATCGATCGAAGAAAACATTAAAGTTCAATTGGCAAAAACAGGTTTTACACCTTACAGCGCCGATGAAATCAATGTAATGTTCTCTGAAAACTGGTTCCTTCCTATTTCAAAAATCAATGAAATGAGAAGAAATGTTTTCGAACAATTATCAGAAATTCGTTTGGCAAATTATGTTCGTGAAGAACACCAATTGGTAAAAACGTCACATCCTTACCCAGAAACCAAACTGGATTTCATGTACAACGTTTCGAACAAAACCGCTCGTAAATTCTACGAACGCCACGGTGTAACCGAAATCGAAAAAGCATTCGAATTACAATGGGATCCAGGAAAATCTCGTGTAATGACAACCAAATACTGCATCAAATACGAGTTGAAAAAATGTCCGATACACCAAAAAGACATCGTAGGTGTTAAGGTAAAAGAACCATTGGTTTTAAAACAGGGAGAATTAGAATACAAACTAAAATTCAACTGCAAACCCTGCGAAATGGAAATCTGGGAAAAAGATGCCGAATTCGAAATTGAAGAAGATCATTTTCATTAATATAAAAAAAGCGATACCTAATTAAGTATCGCTTTTTTGTTTATTTCTTCTTCGTAGTTTTTGCTTTTGAATCAGGCGGTGTAATCTTTATTTTGGTTGCCTTTAATGCTGATTTTGATTCTGCTTTTTTCTCTCGTTTTACATTATATAAATCTACGACCTTTTCAATGTCATCATATTTATACTCTTTATCTTCAATTTTTTTAGCAATTTCAGGATTATCGCTAAAATAATAAACTCCATATTCCTTAAAAAAAGCATTATAACCGGCAGAAAGAGCGTTTGAACTCACAGAAACCAGCACAGGATAATCTTCATTACTTCTTTTTAAGTAATGATTTATTTCTTTAGAAACAACCTGCATTTTCTTTACTTTAATCTTTTCTTTCGTTTTTTCATCCTCAACCTTCACTTCTTTTATTCCGTATTCTTCACCACCTAAATATAAAGAAGCCTTACCTGTAATAATTTTACAAATCCAGTTTTCATCAATAACCTTAAATTCTGTTCCCTTCTTTTTATACACCTTTGTTTTTGTTCTTACAAAAGTATAAGACAATTTTTTATTGTCGTCTAAAATCTGAATAGAATCTATATCACTGCTGGCGTACTTTTCATTCTCCTCGCCAACTTTTATTTTTACTTTTTTATCGGCAAGCCCAGGAAAGTTAACTATTCCGCTGACTTTTTGTTTATCTTTTTTAAAAATTACAGCATTAGCTTTTTGTTCTCCCATTCCAAAATTAAATGTAATTCCGGCTGATTGTGAATGTACGAATGATGTAATGCATAAAGCACTCATTATTAAAATAAAATTTATTCTCATCTTATGATTATTATTTGTTTTGCGGGCAAATATAGAAATATACTAATGCCTACATCAAAATTCCTGAATTAATTTAACCTGAATTTTCTACAGATATCTGTAGGCATTATTCATAAATAAAAATATATAAATTTGGGCGTGCCCCTCCGGGTCGGGCTATCCGTTACAAGTCCTCGCACTTCCTTCGTCAGGCTGCGGGCTTTCCACTTCTATCCCTCACGCGAACGTATTCATAAGAACGTTTACATTTATAATTTCATTTCAAACTTCTCACAATCTTGTCATTTCGAGGAACGAGAAATCACACTAGAAACTCCACAATCAAAATCGCCAATCTTTGTCGAATCCCGAGTGTGATTTCTCGTTCCTCGAAATGACAAACTGTGTGGTTACTATTTCTAAAACGTAAGTTGGTTATTAAATTAAATCTGCCGAATCTCCAAAATCTGCGTGAAAAATTCTTTGCGAGCTTTTTTTATCTTAAAAACAAAAACTTAGTGTTCTTTGCGCTCCCGATAGCTATCGGGATTGCGAACTTTGCGGTTAAAACCTTTTTCCCTACTTTTACTACTCAAACATTACAACACTCCAAAATGAAAATATTACTCCTAGGTTCAGGCGAATTAGGCAAAGAATTTGTCATTGCCGCACAACGAATCGGACAAACCATAATTGCAGTTGACAGTTACGAAAACGCACCAGCCATGCAGGTTGCACACGGTTTTGAAGTCATCAATATGCTTGACGGCGAAGCACTTGACCGAATTGTAGCCAAACACCAACCAGATTTTATAGTTCCCGAAATAGAAGCCATTCGCACCGAACGTTTTTACGATTACGAAAAACAAGGAATCACCGTTGTTCCTTCAGCGAAAGCGGCAAACTTTACCATGAATCGTAAAGCTATTCGCGATTTAGCAGCAAAAGAATTGGGATTAAGAACAGCAAAATATGAATACGCAACTTCGGCAGAAGAACTTCAAAAAGCCGTTCTAGAAATTGGAATTCCTTGCGTGGTAAAACCATTAATGTCATCCTCAGGAAAAGGACAATCGACTATCAAAACAGAAAGCGATATTGAAAAAGCATGGCAATATGCCGTTGCGGGTTCGCGTGGCGATGTTATCGAAGTAATTGTTGAAGCATTTGTAGATTTCCATTCAGAAATTACGCTTTTAACAATTACTCAAAATGACAATCCAACTTTATTCTGCGCTCCAATTGGTCACAGACAAGAAAGAGGTGATTATCAGGAAAGCTGGCAGCCAGCTTTGGTTTCAGAAAAAGATTTGTACGAAGCACAGGATATGGCCGAAAAAATTACCGAAGCGCTTGGCGGAGCTGGACTTTTTGGTGTTGAATTTTTCCTTACTAAAGAAGGCGTTTATTTCTCTGAACTTTCTCCACGTCCGCATGATACTGGCATGGTAACTTTAGCCGGAACTCAGAATTTCAACGAGTTTGAATTGCATTTAAGAGCTATTTTAAGTCTTCCAATTTTCGAAATTACTTTAGAAAAAGCCGGAGCAAGTGCCGTAATTTTAGCATCAGAAGATTCGACAAATCCAACTTTCAGCGGAATCGAAAAAGTAGCCACCTTACCAAAAACTGATTTTAGAATTTTCGGCAAACCTACTTCAAGACCTTACCGCCGAATGGGAGTTGTTTTAAGCCACGATTCACTGGCAACTCCAATTAACGAAATAACAGAACGCGCCAAAGAAACGGCAAAATTAATAACTGTAAATTAATAGAAAATGAAAAAACTTATATTCATGATTTTCCTTTTTATTGGGATTTCAACTCAGGCACAAGACAAAAAGAAATTTGATAAACCAACAATTGTAGAAGCTTCTTGCGGAGAATGCCAATTTGGTATGAAAGGCAAAAGCTGTGATTTAGCAGTTCGCATCGACGGGAAAAGCTATTTTGTTGACGGAACTACGATTCACGATCATGGTGATGCACACTCAGAAAAAGGTTTCTGTAATGCAATAAGCAAAGCTTTAGTTACAGGAGAAATTAAAGGAAACAGATTCAAAGCAACTTTATTTACTTTAATCGACGATAAAAAATAATGGCATTAATTCTCGAAAACATTGCCAAACACGTTTCTCTGACATCAGAAGAACAGGCGCTTTTTTTATCTAAACTAGAAACCCACACTTACAAAGCCAAAACGCTTTTACTAAATGCTGGTGAAGTCTGCAAACATTCCTATTTCGTAAATTCAGGTATTTTAAGAAGTTTCAACATTAACGATAATATTGTCGAACATGTACTTTCTTTCGCTTGCGAAGGCTGGTGGATGAGTGATATGTACAGTTATTTTTCGCAAAAACCGGGACAGCTTTTTATTGAAGTTCTGGAAGAAGCTGAAGTGGTTTCGTTATCTAAAGAAAATCAGGAACAATTGTATCTTGAAATTCCAAAACTGGAACGCTTTTTCAGAATTTTAATTGAAAATTCATTGGTTGCGAATCAGCAGAGATTAATGGACAACTTGAGTTTGCCTGCGGAAGAACGTTTTGAAAAATTCACAAAAAAATACGGAACATTGGTACACAAAGTTCCTCAAAAACAAATCGCTTCTTTCATTGGTGTAACACCTGAATTCTTCAGCAAAATGAAAGCAAGACTTTTGAAAAAGTAAAATTAAACCATTAAGATATTAAGATTCATTAAGCTAGACTTAATCTTCCTTCTTTTTTAAGGATATAAAGCTTAACTTTCTTAATATCTTAATGGTAAAAAAAATTAAAACTGTTCAACCTCTGTTGAATGTTCCATTGCGGTTATTGCTGATTTCCCTAACATTACCGTATTTTGAACGGCATCAAAATAAGAAGTTCCCACAAAAGCCTGATGTTTTACAGCTCTGAATCCGTTTTTCTGCAAAGCAAATTCGCGTTCCTGCAATTCAGAATAGCCTGCCATTCCTCTCTCTTTGTAAGCTTTAGACAATTCAAACATACTGGTATTCAAAGCATGGAATCCTGCTAAAGTAATGAACTGAAAACTATATCCCATTGCTGCTAAATCTTCTCTAAACGTTTCCATTTCAGCAACCGTCAATTTTGCCGCCCAGTTGAAAGACGGCGAACAATTGTACGCCAGCATTTTGTCTGGAAATTCTTTTTTCATTGCTTTTGCAAACTTTCTTGCATAATCTAAATCGGGATTACTGGTTTCCATCCAGATTAAATCAGCGTATGGTGCGTAACTTAAACCTCTTGCAATTCCCTGATCAATTCCGTTTTTAACGTAGAAGAAACCTTCAGTCGTTTTTTCACCTGTTAAAAACTTTCTATCTCTTGGATCCGCATCGCTTGTTAGTAAATTAGCTGCATCGGCATCTGTTCGAGCAATTATTAAAGTTGAAACGCCCATAACATCTGATGCCAATCGTGCCGCAATTAATTTATTTATTGCTTCCTGAGTTGGAACTAAAACCTTCCCGCCCAAATGTCCGCACTTTTTAGCAGAACTCAGCTGATCTTCAAAATGAACTCCAGAAGCTCCAGCTTCAATCATCGATTTCATTAATTCGAAAGCATTTAAGTTGCCGCCAAAACCAGCTTCGGCATCAGCTACAATTGGAACTAAATAATCTTTTCTATCTTCAATATTATTTACAGTCTGAATCTGATCAGCACGCAATAAAGCGTTGTTGATCTTTTTTACCACCATCGGAACGCTGTTTACCGGGTAAAGCGATTGGTCAGGATACATTTCTCCCGCCAGATTTGCATCAGCAGCAACCTGCCATCCACTTAAGTAAATTGCTTCTAAACCCGCATCGACTTCCTGAATCGCCTGATTTCCAGTTAATGCTCCCAAACCCGCAACATAATCCTGACTTTTTAACTTTCTCCATAATTTTTCAGCACCCATTTTGGCAATAGAATGCTCAATTTTATAAGACCCCTGAAGTGTTACTACTTCGCTTGCAGTGTAAGGACGCTCAACTCCTTTCCATCTCGGGTTCGTAATCCAATCGTTAATCAATTCCTGAATTCTGTCTTCTGTTGTTTTCATAATATAGTTTAGTTAAAGTGGTTCGTTAATAAAGTTTTCAGTCTCGGTTTTCAGTTTTCAGTTTGAACCAAGATTTTTAAACACATAGAAACATAGTTATACTTTGTGGTTAAAGGCGTTTCACTTGTTTCAATTCACATAGTTATCTATGCATGAAAAACCAGTTTTTTCTTTTCTCTTTTTATAGAAAAAATAAAATCTATGTTTCTATGTGTTTAAATAAATTATAGATATTTATAACATGGAAGAGTAACGAAATCCACAAAATGCAGGTTTACAACCAGTCTTTCCAGCATTTTTTCGGCTAATGGAAATTGTTGTTTTTCATAATTTTCTTCTCCTATTTCTTCCTTGATTTTTCTGAATTCATTTAAAGCCAATTCATGATAATAAGCCAAATCTAATTTTCGTCCATTATCTAAAATCACTTTATTCTGAAGCCATTGCCACAATTGTGATCTCGAAATTTCGGCCGTTGCAGCATCTTCCATCAAATTATGTAAAGCGGCGGCGCCTTGTCCGTTTAGCCATGAAGCCAGATATAAAACTCCAACGTTGATGTTTTTGCGGACACCATTTTCAGTAATGATTCCAATTGGCGGTTCAATCAAATCGGCTTCTGTAATTTTTCGATGTTCTCTTTTTACGTGAATCTGATTTGGAGTTGGCATTCCTTTATCAAAAATTTCTTTTGCTATTGCAACTAAATCCGGATGCGCTACCCAAGTTCCGTCGTGTCCATTTTTAACTTCACGTTCCTTATCGGTTCTTACTTTTGCGAAAGCAACTGCATTAGCTTCTTCGTTATTTCGAATCGGAATCTGTGCAGCCATTCCGCCAATTGCATGAATTCCTCTTTTATGACATCTTTGAATTACCAGATTTGAATAAGCACTCATAAAAGGCGAAGTCATAGTTACCTGATCCCGATCTGGCACGATGAATTTTGGATTTTTTCTAAACTTTTTGATGTAGGAGAAAATATAATCCCAGCGTCCGCAGTTTAAGCCAACGATATGTTCTTTCAATTCGTAGATAATTTCATCCAATTGAAAACTTGCCGTTATCGTTTCAATTAAAACCGTCACTTTTATCGTTCCTCTGTTCAGTTTTAAATAATCCTCGGTAAAATCAATTACATTATTCCACCAGCGCGCTTCCAGATAATGCTCTAATTTCGGAATGTAGAAATACGGTCCAGAATTGTTTTCTAAAAGTCGTTTATGATTGTGAAAAACATACAAACCAAAATCTATCAAAGAACCCGAAACTTCATTTCCTTCAACTAAAACATGTTTTTCTGGCAAATGCAAACCTCTCGGACGTACAATTAACGTTGCGATTTTTTCATTTAAATGATACGATTTCTGTTTTACCAAATCAGTAAACGTAATGGTTTTGTTTACCGCATCAATCAAATTTACCTGTCCGTCCATCAAGTTTTGCCAGGTTGGCGAAGTGCTGTCTTCAAAATCGGCCATAAATGTTTTGGCGCCAGAATTCAAAGCATTAATAATCATTTTGCGGTCAACCGGCCCGGTAATTTCTACTCTTCGATCCAATAAATCTTTCGGAATTTCTCCAGCTTTCCAACTGCCTTCTCTCACACTTTTGGTTTCTGGAATAAAAACAGGCATAATTCCCTGATCAAAAGTGACTTGTTTCTGTTCGCGCTGTAAAAGCAATAGTTTTCGCTGTGATTCGAATTTTCTATGCAATTCAGTTATAAAAACAATGGCTTCTTCTGTCCAGATCTTTGGATAACGAAGCTTCTTTTCGGCTAAAAATTCCATTGCCGTTTCGGTAATTTCTAATTGGTTTTTCATAGCTGTGGTTTTTAATTTCATTAGCAGCAATTGAATCAATTCTATGTTTTTCAAAAACACAAATCCATAACAAACTGATAATTAATATTTTCTACACCACAATATTATAAAAAAGTTTTTTACAAAACAAGCGAACGTTCGCTAAAAATGAAAAATAATTTTTTGGCGATTATTTTTAGAATACCTATATTTGGTTCATGGATATCGAAAAAGACTATATAAAGCTGATCTTCGGACTAAAATTGAAACAAGTCAGAACGCAAAAAAATCTTTCTCTTTTTGGCTTGGCCAAATTGACCAATCTTTCAAAATCGTACTTAAACGAGATTGAAAAGGGGAAAAAATATCCAAAAACCGATAAAATTTTATTGCTCTGCGAACATTTGGACGTGACTTATGACCAAATGGTGTCTTTAAAACTCGATAACAACCTAGCTCCTATTGGCGAAATATTAAAATCAGGCATTTTAAAAGAGATTCCGCTGGAACTTTTCGGAATTCAAGAAGCTGATTTAATTGATATTATTGCCAATGCTCCGGCAAAAGTCAATGCGTTTATTAGTACGATTATCGAAATTGCACAGCATTATAATTTAAGCCGTGAAAGTTTCTTTTTAGCTGCTTTGCGTTCGTATCAGGAAGCACATAGTAATTATTTTGAAGATTTAGAAGAAAAAGTAATCGCGTTTTCGAAGTCGTTTCAAATTAATCTGGATTCTAAAATCAGCGTTGAAGAACTGGAAGCGATTTTAAAAGAAGAATACGAATACAACATCAGAGAAATAGCGTTTACAGATCAGGAAGCTTTGGGCGATTTACGTTCGATTTATGTTCCAAAAAGCAAGACTTTATTGCTTTCAACTGAACTCGATGCTCCGCAGAAAGCATTTATTTTAGCCAAAGAAATAGCTTATAATTATCTAAAAATATCCGATCGATTACTGACTTTCAGTTGGATTAAGTTTGAAAATTTCGATCAGGTTTTGCATAATTTTTACGCTTCTTATTTTGCTGGTGCTTTGTTACTTCCAAGGAAATTAGTAGTAGACAAAATCAATTCTTTTTTAGAAAATGAGAATCCGAAACCAGAAGAATTTGTTCAATTAATTGAAAGTTTTGAAGTTTCGCCTGAATCTTTTTACCAAAGATTGACCAATTTATTACCGAAAGATTTTCAACTAAAGAATTTATTCTTTTTAAGATTATCACACCGAATTGGTTCTGATGTTTACCAAATTAATAAAGAATTACACATTACACATCAGCAAGAACCGCACGCCAACGAAACCAACGAGCATTATTGCAGAAGATGGGTTTCGGTTAAAACGATTGACGAAGCCATCAAACAAAATAAATCTCATTTTTTTGATGCGCAAATTTCCAGTTATGCGAATAGCGGAAACGAATATTTAGTATTTTCATCAGCAACAAAGGATCCTTTTTTACATGATACCATTCGAAGTATTTCTGTCGGAATTTTGATTAATCCAACAATGAAAAAGAAATTCAAGGTCATTGACGGAAAACCTTTGGTGAAACGAATTGTTGGTGTAACTTGCGAAACCTGTGCTGTTCAGGATTGTCTGGAAAGAGCAGCACCGCCAGTTGTTTTAGAAAGAAAAAAACGCCATGAGAATACCGATGCTGTTGTACAGCAATTTATGAATCAATATAGTTAGAATGCCATGAAATATTTTGCCTTAATAACGACACTGCTTTTAATTAGTTTTACTCAGAAAACAGACAAACTTATTGGCCGTTACAATTACTTGATTGAAGAGGACAATACTTATATCCAAAAAGATAAAATTACTTTTAAGGACAGCATTTTTGCCTTTGATAACAAATATCTGCCAAAAGGAAAAATTTCTTATGGCAGCAAAATAGTACTGGATAATTTCATTAATACTGATTTAGTTATAAGTATTCCAAAAGATCAAATCGAAAAAGATACGATTCTATTTTATATGCATGATAAGCAAAGTTCTGCTTCGAATTATCTTGACGAAGTAGTTGGGAAAGGAAAATTGATTAAGATTAAGTAATTCAGCGCAATCTTGTCATCCTAAGGAACGAAGGATCACACTCGGAAGTCGGCAAAGATTGGTGATTATGCAGGCAGAATTTCTCGTGTGATCCTTCGTTCCTCAGGATGACAAACTGTGTGGTTAATTGAAGCTAAAAAAAACTTTATAATTTCCAATCTTTGTCGAGCTACTTGCGAAGAATGGATTAAAATCCATCCCTACAATATGTATTGTTCCTTCGGAACTTTACGCCTTTACACCTAACCAACTTCTGAAAATTAAATTTCTAGTGTAGCCCCGATAGAAGTGGAAATCCTTTTGTACCGGGGTTCGGTACAAAAGATTGAAACGGATAGCGGGACCTCAGGTCTTTTGAAAACGATTCTTCTGCTTCAAAAAAAAACTTAGAATCTTAGCCACTTAGAACCTCAGAATCTTTTCTTAATCTACATTAAGTGCTTTTCCTTTACATCGGCTGTATCTTTGTACCATCAAAATCAATAAAAGACAAAATCATGGAAAATATAGTATTGCACAAAGCAGAATCAAGAGGAAATGCAAATCACGGATGGTTAAATGCTTATCATAGTTTTAGTTTTGCGAGCTGGTACAATCCAGATAGAATTCAATTTGGAGCGCTTCGTGTTTTGAATGACGATACGATTGCTGCCGGAATGGGATTTGGAACTCACCCTCACGATAATATGGAAATTATTACGATTCCATTAGAAGGTGATTTGGCTCACAAAGACAGCATGGGAAACACTGAAGTAATCAAAAATGGTGACATTCAGGTTATGAGTGCAGGAACAGGAATTCAGCATAGTGAGTTTAACCCGAACGAAGATCAGCAGACTAAATTGCTACAAATTTGGTTGTTTCCAAACAAAAGAAACGTTACGCCACGTTATCAGCAAATTACTTTGAATGTTGCTGACAGACATAATAAATTAGCACAAGTTTTATCTCCAAATGCAGATGATGAAGGAGTTTGGATTCACCAAGATGCGTGGTTCAACATGGGAAATTTTGATGCAGGAACTGCAACTGAATATAAAATCAAAAAAGAAGGAAACGGAGTTTATGCTTTCGTTTTGAAAGGAAATGTAACCATCAACGGTCAGGAATTAAATACTCGTGATGCGGTTGGAATTTCAGGAACTGACACTTTGAATATTAAAGCAAATACAGACGCTGAATTTTTATTAATGGACATTCCAATGAATTATTAATTCAAACAAAAAAATTAACACCTATACTTTGAAACGATAATAAATCTGAAAATCAGATTATTATCGTTTCTTTTTTTATCCCATTTCAAAAAAGAAAGACTAACTTTATAAATAAGAAAATTGGTCTGACTTTAAAATTAAACTAACTCTTAAAATTTTAAACCATGAATCCAAACAACCTCACTAAAGAATATACAAACGGAGAAGTTACGATTGTATGGCAATCTGGAAAATGCATTCACTCGGCAAATTGTGTCAAAAACAATCCGGATGTTTTTCGCCCAAAAGAAAAACCGTGGATTACTCCAGAACAATCTACAACTGAGAAAATAATATCTACTGTTAACAAATGTCCGTCGGGAGCGCTGACATTTTATATGAATAACAAAAGCTAAGCTTTAAGCATTAGTTTTTTCGCCATAAATTAAAAGGATTAAATTGATTTTTTTCGCCACAAATTGCACAAATTTTCACAAATTTTGATTCAATTTATTTCGTGGAAATTCGTGTAATTCGTGGCAATATTTTTTTTAAATCATTTTAATCTGTGTAATCTGTGGCAAAAAAAAAAAAAAAAAAAAAAATACATTTTTTATTTCTTAATCTAGGTTAAGTGCTTCAGGATAACTCTCACCGTAACTTTGTCCTATCAAAATGAAATTAATTATTTAAAATATTTAAAAAAATAAAATTATGGCAACTACAAAATGGTCAATTGACCCAACTCACTCAGAAATTGGTTTTAAAGTTAAACACATGATGTTTACAAATGTTTCAGGAAAATTTGGAACTTATGAAGCTTCTGCAATCACAGAAGGAGAAAGTTTTGATAATGCAGATTTCAGTTTTTCTGCTGATATCGCTTCAGTAGACACTGCAAACGCAGATCGTGACGGACATTTAAGAAGTGGTGATTTCTTTGACGCTGAAAATCATCCAAAATTAACTTTCAAATCTTCTTCTTTCAAAAAAATCAACGATGGTGAATATGAATTAACTGGAGATTTAGACATTAAAGGTGTTTCTAAAACAGTAAAATTCCCAGTTGAATTTAGCGGAATCATGACTGATCCTTGGGGAAATACAAAAGTAGGTTTAAGCATAGAAGGAAAAATTAATCGTAAAGATTGGGGTTTAAACTGGAACTCAGCTCTTGAAACAGGTGGTGTTTTAGTAGGAGAAGAAGTTCGTTTAAACATTGAATTACAATTTGTAAAACAAGCCTAATACTTTATAATAGGTTTTAATTTGGTTGGTTAAAAAGCCTGTGCCTTCTCGGGGTACAGGCTTTTTTGCTTTTAGGAACAAGAGCTTCGACTTCGCTCAGCCTGACATATGATATATTTAAGAATACGATTGTCAGGCTGAGCGAAGTCGAAGCTCTTTTTTATTTTATATTTCTAAATTCAGTCGGCGACATTCCAGTTTGTTTTTTGAAGAAACGGGAGAAATACGAGTAATCTTCGTAACCGACTTTGAATGCGACTTCGTTTACAGCTAATTGCTTATCGATCAGCATTCTTTTTATTTCCAGAATTACACGATCTGTGATAACTTCAGTTGCTGTTTTTTGGAGAATTTCGTTGCAGATTCTGTTTAAATGTTTCAGCGTAATATTTAGTTTTTCTGCATAAAACGAAGGCAATTTCTCGGTTCTGAAATATTCTTCCAAAAGTAATTCAAACTTGTTGATTTTGATATTGTATGAATGGGTTTGATGCGAATAGGTTTCGCCATATTTTCTGGCTACTTCAATATGAATACAATCCAACAAATTCAATAATTTGTCTAATTGGTATTTATTGTCTTGGCTATTTTCCTGAATCAGTAAATCGAAATAAGGCTGGATTTTTGGGATTTCTTTTTCTTCAAAAACCATTTCTGGCCGGTTTTGAATAGAATGATAAAAATTATAATCGTTGATCTTTTTTTGCCCGAAATACAAATTGTACAATTCCTGAGAAAAGATAATTACAAAACCTTCAATGTCTTCGGATAAACTCCAATGGTGCATTTGTCCCGGCTGCAGTACAAAAAGACTTCCTCTTTTGATTTCGAACTGATCAAAATCGACTTCATGCAATCCTGAACCTTTCGTAAAAAATACCATTAAATACGAGTCATGACGATGTGGTTCTTCGACAAAACTGTGACTTTTTAAATGCTCTTTAAAAGTATTGACGTAAAAATCGCGGTGAATATCGTTACAGCTAAAATTCTGAACACTATAAATGGGATATCGTTTCATAAAAAATGTCTTTATTGTACTATAATAAGCGAAGATACTAAAAAGACTTTTACAATGCTCTGAATTACCTTTGTATAAACAAAAATCAACAATATCATGTCAAGCGCATTAACTCATATTTTAAAAAACGAATGCCCTGTTTGTCATAAAGGAAAAGTTTTTACAGACAAGAATATTTTTCTGAATTTCAGTTTTCCAAAAATGAATGAATACTGCAGTCATTGCAATTACAAATTCCAAAAAGAGCCTGGTTATTTCTTTGGTGCCATGTACGTAAACTACGGATTAACCGTGGCTCAGGGAATTGCAACATATTGTATTGCACAGTTTTTCTTTGAAACAAATTTCGATTTAAGAATCCTTCCAATTATTGCCGTAACCATTACTTTGCTTACTCCTTTTAATCTTAGATTTTCAAGATTAGCATGGATTTATATGTTTAAGGATTATTCGAGCTAAAAAAATAGTACTTTTGCCTTCCAATTGAAACTAATTTTCAATTTTAAAAAAAGTAAAAATTAAATTAGACAAATGAAAGCATACGTATTTCCGGGTCAAGGTGCACAATTCACAGGAATGGGTAAAGACCTTTATGAAAATTCGGCTTTAGCCAAAGAATTATTCGAAAAAGCAAATGAAATTCTAGGTTTTAGAATTACTGATATCATGTTTGAAGGCACTGCCGAAGAACTAAAAGAAACTAAAGTTACACAGCCTGCAGTATTTTTACATTCTGTTATTTTAGCGAAAACTTTAGAAGATTTCAAACCGGAAATGGTTGCAGGACATTCATTAGGAGAATTTTCAGCTTTGGTTGCTAACGGAACTTTATCTTTTGAAGATGGTTTAAAATTAGTTTCTCAACGTGCTCTTGCAATGCAGAAAGCCTGCGAAATCACTCCATCTACAATGGCTGCAGTTTTAGGTTTAGCCGATAATGTTGTAGAAGAAGTTTGTGCTTCTATCGACGGAGTTGTAGTTGCTGCTAACTATAACTGCCCTGGACAATTAGTAATTTCTGGTGAAACTACTGCTGTTGAAAAAGCTTGCGAAGCAATGAAAGCTGCAGGAGCAAAACGTGCTTTAATTTTACCTGTTGGAGGTGCTTTCCATTCGCCAATGATGGAGCCTGCAAGAGAAGAATTAGCTGCTGCAATTGAAGCAACTACTTTCTCTGCTCCTATTTGCCCAGTGTATCAAAACGTAACTGCAAGCGCAGTTTCTGATGCTAATGAAATTAAAAAGAACTTAATCATTCAATTAACTGCTCCTGTAAAATGGACTCAGTCAGTTCAGCAAATGATTGCTGACGGTGCTACTTTATTTACTGAAATTGGTCCTGGAAAAGTTTTAACTGGTTTGATTAATAAAATTGACAAAGAAGCTGCTGTTGCAAATGCTTAATTTTTAAGTGTTCAAAGTTTTCAGTTAAAAACTATACACATAAAAAAGCTCTGAAAAATCTATTTTTCAGAGCTTTTTGTCATTTCGACGAAGGAGAAATCTTCGCAAGAAACTCTACATAGAAAGTCCAAAAACTTTGCCGAACTACTTGCGAAGATTTCTCCTTCGTCGAAATGACATACTAAAAAGAAAAATAAAAAAGATATCCTTTTAGAATTTACATTATAAAGTTTTCTTTTCCTTCTTTTTGTAATTAATAATAAAAACTCCCAAAATGATTAGAATAGTTGCAATTATAAAATCAATTGTAATTTTTTCATCCAAAATCAGCCAGCCAAAAAATACCGCAATTATAGTATTGATATAGGCTAAAATAGAAACCTGAACCGGAGTAACGTGTTTCAGAGCATAATTATAGCTGAAAAAAGCAATTACAGATCCGAAAATTGACAAATATAATGCCGCAAAAATACTTTTAGTACTCCATAAATTCACATCAATAGTGGGCGAAAAAATAAATGCCAAAACAATCTGAATGCACGAAGCCATTGTAAACTGGTAAAATAAATTAAGAACTATATTTTTAGATTTATTCCCATGAAGTTTGGTATAAATTGTTCCGGCCGCCCAAGCAGTAATTGCAAATCCCATAAACATCATTCCAATTCTATAATCGGCATCTAAAAAAGATCCTAGTCCGTCTTTAAATATAAAAACCACTCCCGAAAATCCTATTATGACTCCAATAAATCCTCTTAAACTTGGTTTTTGTAATTTAAATAAAATACTGCCCAGAAAAATAAGTATAGGAGCCATAGCACTAATTACCGAAGCAAGTCCGCTTGGCACAGTCTGCTCAGCAACGGTTGTAAAACCATTTGCAATTACAATCATCAAAATAGAAGGAACGAGCTGGTGTTTTAAATTCTCCCACCCAATCCATTTCAATTCTTTTTTGAACAATAAAATAATCATCATGATTATTCCTGCCAATCCCTGACGAATTGAAGTTACAAACCAAGGCGGAATAGTTTCAACCGCAACTCTAATCCCCAAAAAGGTAGTTCCCCAAATAATTCCAACAGCCGCTAAGGCAAATATTAATTTATAATCTAAGCTTTGTTTCATGATAATTAATACGTTAAAAAAAAATCCCAAACTATACTGCTATAATTTGGGATCTTAAAATTTTATAATTTTAACTAATAAAGAATTTATTTATTCCTCACTTTTTGTTCCCATTTCCAGGCGCTTGCCATTGCTTCGTCTAAACTAAGTTCTGCCTTCCATCCTAAGACATTATTTGCCTTATCTGTATTTGCATAAGCTTCAGTAATATCACCTTCACGACGAGGCATCATCTTGTAAGGCAGTTTTTTACCGCTGACTTTTTCAAAGCTATGAATGACTTCTAAAACAGAACTTCCTTTTCCTGTTCCTAAATTGAAGGTTTCTACTTTTGCTGCATTCTTTTTATTAAACAAACGTTGTAAAGCAATTACGTGCGCTTTTGCTAAATCGACAACATGAATATAATCACGAACCGCAGTACCGTCCGGTGTTGGATAATCATTTCCAAAAACCGATAATTCCTGGCGCAAACCAACTCCAGTCTGCGTGATAAACGGAACTAAATTTTGAGGAACTCCCAACGGAAGCTCTCCAATTTCAGCTGTTTCATGTGCTCCAACCGGATTAAAATAACGTAATAAAATCGCGCTGATATTAGTAACCTTTGCTGTATCGGTAATAATTTCTTCTCCCATCTGTTTGGTATTTCCGTAAGGAGACATTGCAGTTTGTACCGGAGCATCTTCTGTAATTGGCATTTTTTCGGCCTGACCGTAAACTGTACAAGAAGAACTGAAAATAAAACTTGCTTCAGGTTTTTGCTGTAATTCCTGTAAAAGATAAACTAAACTGCTAATGTTGTTTTCATAATACAACAAAGGCTGTTCAACACTTTCACCAACTGCTTTTGAAGCTGCAAAATGAATCACACCAGTAACATCATTGTGTTTTTTAAAGAAATCCCGAACGGCGCTTTTTTCTCTTAAATCAATTTTTTCGAATAAAGGCGTTTTTCCTGTAATCGCGGTAATCCCTTTTAAAACATCTTCTGAAGAATTGGAAAGATTATCAATGATCACTACCTCATAGCCTTCGTTTTGCAATTCGACTACAGTGTGAGAACCGATAAATCCTAATCCTCCTGTTACTAATACTTTCATTTATTGGGTTGTTTTGTGGTTATTTTGGCTTTTATTATTTATTTAAAAATTCTAAAACAGAATCTGTAATAAATTTAATTTGTTCGTCGTCAAGCTCAGTATGCATTGGTAAAGCAATTACTTCCTGTACCAATTGATCAGTTACCGGGAACTGCTCTTCTTTATAACGAGGATCTAAGTATGCTTTTTGAGAATGCAATGGAATTGGATAGTAAATCGCACATGGAATTCCTTTGTCTAATAAATGCTGCATTAAAGCATTTCTATCAGCATCTAAAATTCTCAACACATATTGATGAAAAACGTGATCATTTTCGTTTGCATCAAAATCCGGAGTAATAATTTTTGCATTTCCGGCAAAAGCTGCATTGTATTTTGTTGCTGCTAAACGACGTGCTGCATTATATTCATCTAAAAGCGGCAATTTTGCATTTAAAACTCCAGCCTGAATACTATCTAAACGAGAATTTACACCTACAACATCGTGGTGGTAACGCTCGTACATTCCGTGATTTACAATTCCGCGGATGATGTGTGCTAATTTATCATCATTTGTAAAAATTGCTCCTCCGTCTCCATAACATCCTAAGTTTTTAGATGGAAAGAACGAAGTTGCTGCAACGTGGCCAATTGTTCCTACTTTTGATTTTGTTCCAGATTTAGAAATATAATCTGCTCCAATTGCCTGTGCATTATCTTCAATTACATATAAATTATGTTCTGCAGCAATTTCCATAATCGCGTCCATATTCGCCGCACGTCCAAATAAGTGAACTGGAACAATTGCTTTTGTTTTTGGCGTGATTGCTTTTTTCACTGCATCAATATCGATGTTCATATTATGCAGATCAACATCAACTAAAACCGGAGTCAATTGTAATAAAGCAATTACCTCAACAGTTGCTGCAAAAGTAAAATCGGCAGTAATTACTTCGTCACCTGGTTTTAAATCTAATCCCATCATTGCAATCTGCAAAGCATCTGTACCATTTGCACATGGAATCACATGTTTTGCTCCTAAATAGTCTTCAAGATTTTTTTGAAACTGATGAACTAATGGCCCGTTAATATAAGTATTTGTGTCTAAAACTTCTTGAATAGAAGCATCTACAGTAGATTTTATTTTTTCGTATTGACTCTTTAAGTCAACCATTTGTATTTTTTTCATTTTTGAATAATGTTTAAAATTAAAGACTCTATTTTAGACAGAAATCTCTAAAAGGAGGAACAAAAATAGTTATTAATAGCTTCAAACCAATGAAAATAGTCGAAAGAAATGTAATTTAGCTGCAAAAAAAATTACATGCTTTTTT
This sequence comes from Flavobacterium johnsoniae UW101, assembly GCF_000016645.1. Lineage (NCBI taxonomy): Bacteria > Pseudomonadati > Bacteroidota > Flavobacteriia > Flavobacteriales > Flavobacteriaceae > Flavobacterium > Flavobacterium johnsoniae. The sequence continues at coordinate 2,000,607 of NC_009441.1, read as the reverse complement.
TATACAATCTAACCATTTACATCGCAGGATTTTTCTTAAAAATCATAGCACTATTTAGTCCGAAAATTAAGCTTTTTGTGGAAGGCCGAAAAAATGTATTTTCTGTTTTAGAAGAAAAAATCAAAGCAAACGATAAAACTATTTGGTTTCATTCTGCCTCATTGGGCGAGTACGAACAAGGGCTTCCAGTAATTGAAAAAATCAAAGAAAAATACCCGTCGCATAAAATCATTGTAACCTTTTTTTCACCATCTGGATACGAAGTGCGTAAAAATAACACAGTTGCCGATGTGACAATTTATTTACCGCTTGACACTAAAAGCAATGCGAAGAGATTTTTAAAATTAGTTCATCCCGAATTTGCTTTTTTCATTAAATATGAGTTTTGGCTGAATTATTTAAACGAATTAGAAAAAAGCAAAACATCAACTTATTTGATTTCGGGTATTTTTAGAGACAGCCAGATGTTTTTTAAATGGTATGGCGGATTTTACAGAAAAGCGCTAAACGCTTTCACTTACTTTTTTGTTCAAAATGAAAGCTCAAAACAAAAAATTGAAGCGATTGGTTTTAAAAACGTAATTGTTTCCGGCGATACTCGTTTTGATCGGGTAAATGCCATCTTGGAGAGAGACAATATCCTGAACTATGTTGAAAATTTTAAAAACAATCAGCTGACTATTGTAATTGGAAGTTCATGGCCGAAAGACGAAGTTTTATTAATAGAATATATTAATCAGGCACCGGAAAATGTAAAATTTATCATTGCACCGCATAATATAAAGACAGAGCAGATTTCAAATCTTAAATCACAAATTACAAAGTCAACCGTTTTATTTTCTGAGAAAGAAAACAAAGATTTATCTAATTATAATGTCTTTATAATTGACACAATTGGAATTCTGACCAAAATTTACAGTTACGGAACAATCGCTTACGTAGGCGGAGGATTTGGAAATCCCGGAATCCATAATATTCTTGAACCCGCAACATTTGGAATCCCAATAGTTATTGGACCTAATTATTCAAATTTTGCAGAAGCTGTATCTTTAGTTGAACTTGGAGGCTGTATTTCCATAACAAACTTCCTGGAACTAAAAGAGATTTTAGACCGTTTAATTAACGATCCGAAATTGCTAACAGAAAAAAGTCATATTTGTAAGTCATTTATTCAGAACAACAAAGGAGCCACAAATACGATTATGAAAATAGTTTCGTAAATATTCTGTCTTTAATTTTGGAGTTTTGAAGCTGTAATTTAATTAAAGTTCATTTTAAGAACCATTTTTTCATTAAACAAGGAAACAGAATTATCCTTAAAAAGCAAAATAAAACGCAACAGAGGCAATCAAAACAGCCAAATTTCCAACAGAATATTCAACAAATAATTATTTACACAAAACATTAGATAATTTAAGATAATTTTATAAATTTGGCATATTATTTGATAAATAAGATAAACGTGAGCGGAGGAAAATATTTTAAAAAAAAAGTGAAAAAATATTTTACATATTAAAAAATTTATATCTTTGCCACGAATTAATAATTAACCTTTTATAATAAAGTAAGATGAAAAAAGTATTTTTAAGTTTAGCTGTTGTTGCTGTTTTAACTGTTGTATCTTGTAAAAAAGCTGACGCTGCAGCTACTGAAACTGTAGATTCTACTGCTGTTGCTGTTGATTCTGCTGCTACTGTAGTTGATTCTGCTGCTGCAACTGTTGATTCTGCTGCTGCTAAAGTTGATTCTGCTGCTGCAAAAGTAGAAGATGCTGCTAAAGAAGTAAAAAAATAATTAGAACCTAAGTTCTAAAAATTTTAAAACCATCGAAATCGATGGTTTTTTTTTGGCCAAATCTCAACATTGAGCCATAAAAAAGCGTTCATTTTCATGAACGCTTTTTTTTATTACCTACTCTTCCACTTCTTCCTCCTCAAAAACCTCCTCATCTTCAAAAATAGACTCACTTGAAGAAAAATCAAGAATCTCAGCTCTTGAAGCATACGTTACAATTTCCTTTATCCCTTTCTGAAGAAGCAATTCTGTAGTATATTTTCGACTTGTCGCAAAATGAACATCACCAAGCATCAATTTAAAAAAATACTTCCCCCCTGAACCTTTAAATTTCAAAAATCTGGCAAGCTCAATTGTCGATTTAAATTTCTCAATATCCTCTTCACACTCAAACCTCAACTCATAACTTAAACTCGTAAAAATAACTTTCCCTTTTCTAGATGTAAACACAAACTTATATTCATCATTAAACCGCTTGCTAATTACAAAAGCACCCATATTTTTATTTTAAATTTTAGATTGTTGATTTTAGATTTTAAGCCTCCTCAAATCCTTAGATTCTTTTAAAATTAATTCTTTACAAATTAATTTCAAACTATTGAGTTTGCACAATAAAAAAAGCCTCTTCAAAAGAAGAGGCTTTAGTACTCAGAGCGGGACTTGAACCCGCACGAACATTGCTGTTCACTGGATTTTAAGTCCAGCGTGTCTACCAATTTCACCATCCGAGCATTATATGGTCTAGAGCGAAAAACGGGGCTCGAACCCGCGACCTCGACCTTGGCAAGGTCGCGCTCTACCAACTGAGCTATTTTCGCATTTTCAAATTCTGTTTAAGAACTGCAACACTTGATTTGTTTCGTATTGCGAGTGCAAATTTAGGACATTTATTCAATTACACAAGCGTTTTTTGAAAAAAAAGTTTACTTATTTTATAACCTTCTGATAACCTAAACTTTAAAATTGAAAATTTTTAATTTTATTTTTTGACCAGCATTCGCTTGATCTCATTAAGCTTCATAAGCGCCTCAACCGGCGTAATTGCATTTATATCCAAACTTAATATTTCTTCTTTTATTTCTTCTAATAAAGGATCATCCAAATTAAAGAAACTCATCTGCATTTCATCATTTGCTGATTTAATTCCGTTGAGAGCATCACTTGAATGATTCTTTTCGAGTTTCTTTAAAAGTTTCTGCGCTTTTGAAATTACAAGCTGCGGCATTCCAGCCATTTTTGCCACATGAATACCAAAACTATGCGCACTTCCGCCTTTTACAAGCTTTCTAACAAAAAGAACCGTATCTTTTAATTCTTTTACCGCTACATTATAATTTTGAATTCTAGGAAGCGACTCCGTCATTTCATTCAACTCATGATAATGCGTCGCAAACAGAGTTTTAGCTTTTGAAGGATGTTCATGCAGAAATTCGGCAATAGCCCAGGCAATCGAAATTCCATCATACGTACTGGTCCCTCTTCCAATTTCATCCAACAGCACCAAACTGCGGTCTGAAATATTATTCAAAATCGAAGCCGTTTCATTCATTTCAACCATAAACGTAGATTCTCCCATCGAAATATTATCCGAAGCTCCTACTCTTGTAAAAATCTTATCTACAATTCCCATTCTAACACTGTCTGCCGGAACAAAACTTCCCATTTGCGCCAAAAGCACAATTAAAGCCGTTTGCCTCAAAATAGCCGACTTACCCGACATGTTAGGTCCGGTAATCATAATAATCTGCTGTTTTTCTCTGTCTAAGAAAACATCATTTGCAATATAAGGTGTTCCAACCGGTAATTGTTTCTCAATTACAGGGTGTCTTCCATTTTTAATATCCAGTTCAAAAGTATCGTCGATTTCCGGACATACATATTGGTTTTCTACAGCCATTTGTGTAAACGAACACAAACAGTCTAATTGTGCTACCAAATAAGCATTCATTTGAACCGGCTTAATATAAGTCGCAATCCAATTTACCAACTGCTCAAAAAGCTCTGATTCAATTTTATGAATTTTCTCCTCAGCACCCAGAATTTTCGTTTCGTACTCTTTTAATTCTTCAGTAATGTAGCGTTCTGCATTTACTAAAGTCTGTTTACGAATCCATTCTTCCGGAACTTTGTCTTTGTGCGTGTTTCTAACTTCAATATAATACCCAAAGACATTATTGAATGATATTTTTAAAGAAGAAATCCCTGTTCGTTCTGATTCTCTTCTTTCGATTCCTTCTAAAAATTCTTTTCCAGATGTAGAAATTGCTCTTAATTCATCTAGTTCTTCATTAACTCCTGTCGCAATTGCATTTCCTTTTGAAATTGCAACGGGCGCGTCCTGATTTAATGTTGTTTTAATTTTTTCACGCAGCAAATCACACGAGTGCAAACTATCCCCAATAACTTTTACAGCTTCCTGCGGACTTTCGAGCGCTAATGTTTTAATTGGAATAATAGCATCCAGCGATTCTTTTAAATAAACAATTTCTCGCGGAGAAACTTTTCCAGCCGCAATTTTAGAAATCAAACGTTCCAGATCTGAAATCTGTTTAATTTGATATTGAATATTATGGAGAATTTCAGGATTTGATTTCAAATACGAAACCACAGCATGACGTCCTTTAATCTTATTTGTATCTTTTAAAGGTAAAGCCAGCCAGCGTTTCAACAAACGACCTCCCATTGGTGAAAGTGTTTTGTCGATTACATCTAAAAGCGTTACTGCATTTGGATTATAACTGTGATACAATTCTAAGTTTCTAATTGTAAAACGGTCCATCCATACATACGCATCTTCTGCAATACGCTGAATAGCGGTAATATGCTGTACTCTATTATGCTGTGTTTCTGACAAATAATATAAAATTGCTCCAGCAGAAATAATTCCTTCTTTTAATTCTTCAACACCAAAACCTTTTAAAGAATTGGTTTGAAAGTGTTTTGTAAGAGTTTCTAAAGCATAATCTTCTTTATAAATCCAGTCCTCTAAATAAAAGCTGTGAAAATCTTCTCCAAAGGCATCTTTAAATTCGCTTTTGCAGTTTTTAGGGACCAAAACTTCGCTTGGATTAAAATTCTGCAGTAATTTATCGATGTATTCAGCATTTCCCTGCGCTGTTAAAAACTCCCCTGTCGAAACATCTAAAAAGGAAATTCCAATGTTTTTATTAGCAAAACAAACAGAAGCTAAAAAATTGTTTGTTTTAGATTGTAAAACTTCATCGTTTAAAGAAACCCCAGGCGTTACAAGTTCTGTAACTCCTCTTTTTACAATTGTTTTGGTCATTTTTGGATCTTCCAGCTGATCGCAGATCGCTACACGAAGTCCTGCCTTAACCAATTTTGGCAGATATGTATTAATAGAATGGTGTGGAAAACCAGCAAGAGCAGTTTCAGTATCAGACCCTGCACCTCTTTTTGTTAAGGTAATCCCCAAAATTTTAGAAGCCCTGATAGCGTCTTCTCCAAAGGTCTCATAGAAATCTCCTACTCTGAAAAGCAGACATGCATCAGGATATTTTCTCTTGATTTCGTTGTACTGTTTCATCAAAGGCGTTTCTTTCGCCACTTTCTCTTTCGCTGCCAAATTGTAATGTTTTTAAATGAAAAAATAAGACAGCGAATTTATAATATTTTGACGGCATATCGAAGGACTACAAAAATTAAAATATTTTAAGATATTTTTAGGCTCTCATTTCAGAATTTTACATAGCTTTGTTTATCATTTAAAAAAAGACCCTTAAAGATGAAAAAAATAATTTTATTCGCTATGTTAGCTGTAGCTGGTATTACAGCTTCTAATGCACAAACTACTAAAAAAGCAAGCGCTAAAGCTGCTAAAGTTGCTAAAATCGAAGGAGCAGGTATGGCTTTCGAAAGTGAAACTATCGATTACGGAACAATTGCGCACAATGCTGACGGAAAACGTGAATTTGTTTTTGTTAACAACGGAACAAAACCGTTAATCATCACAAACGCTCAAGGATCTTGCGGCTGTACAGTTCCTACATCTCCAAAAGAGCCTATTGCTCCAGGTGCTAAAGGTGTTATTGGTGTAAAATATGCTACTGACAGAGTTGGTGCTTTTACAAAAACAGTAACTATTACTTCTAACGCAGAAGGACAACCAACAAAAGTACTTACAATTAAAGGTACTGTTTTACCAGATCCAGTAAAAAGCTAATCTGAAAAACAATAAAATAATCGAAAAAGCTTCCTTATCTTTGGAAGCTTTTTTTATGACCTGAATTTACAACAATGAGAAAACTTGAGAATAGCGAATTAGAAAGAAAATCTATTGAAGATTTTAAAAAATCAGACAAAACTCCTTTAATATTAGTTTTGGATGACATTCGCAGCTTACATAATATAGGATCTGTTTTTAGAACTTCTGATGCTTTTTTGGTTGAGAAGATAATCTTATGCGGTATTACCGCAACACCGCCAAACAAAGAAATTCACAAAACTGCATTGGGCGCGACCGAAACGGTTGCCTGGGAACATCATGAAAATGTTTTGGAAGTTATTGAAAACCTAAAAAAAGAAAATGTATTAACTCTTGCTATTGAACAAGTTGAAAGCGCAGTTTTTCTTCAGGATTTTCAGGTTGAAAAAAATCAGAAATACGCTCTTGTTTTTGGAAATGAAGTTTACGGCGTATCGCAGGAAGCAGTTGCCATTTGCGACGGATGTATCGAAATTCCTCAATTAGGCACAAAACACTCTTTAAATATTGCTGTCAGTGCAGGAATTGTAGTTTGGGATTTGTTTCAGAAACTAAACTGGCCAAAATAACACTTTTAAATATTTTTAGTTAAATAATTGTGACTATTAAGCGATTTTAAAACTAAAAATGTTATAAATCCAAAAATATTTTTTTATCATAGCAAAATTGATACTTTTATAAAATGAAAAGTATCAATTTTTTATTTATAACCGTTTTTTTATTTGCATTTAACATTCAATCGTATGCAAATGAAAATTTTGTCATTTTATATAAGAGTTCAAATACTTCAAAAGACACTCTAAAATCAAACAAAAAACGAACCGCAAAATTAAGCTATGATGTTGTTCCTCCAATTATAAGAGCAACTGGAGATCAATTATACTGTCCGCAAAGTAACATAAACATCGTAACCGATATAAACATTACATACGATTTATCTGAACCTTCAACTCAGGCTGTTTACATTCAAATTTCATCTGGTTATTCAAGTGGTTTTGATAAATTAGAACTTTTAAATCCTGCTTCTCATCCTTTAATTACAACAAGCTGGGACATTACCGCAGGAAAACTAAAATTATCAAGTCCAACTGGCGTTAATGTTTTATACACTGATTTTATTGCCGCAATCAAAGATGTCGTTTTTTCTAATTCTTCAGCAGGAGCTGCAGGAACACGAACTTTTTCAATAACAATTGGTCAAGCCAATTATCTGCCTTCGACACAGCATTACTATTTATTTGTACCGAGTATAGGCATCAGCTGGACAAGCGCTAAGATCGCCGCAGAAGCAAGTACATACTATGGTCTTAAAGGATATTTAGCCACAATACTCTCTGCGGATGAAGCCAAGTTAATTGGTGAACAAGCATCTGGAACGGGATGGATTGGCGGAAGTGACGCTGAAATCGAAGGCGTATGGAAATGGGTTACAGGACCAGAAGCAGGAACTGTTTTCTGGAACGGAACCGCAAGTGGATCAACACCCAATTTTGCTTTTTGGAATTCAGGAGAACCTAATCAGCTTGGTGATGAAGACTACGCACACATCACGCAGCCGGGAGTTGGTATAAGAGGTTCCTGGAATGATTTATCAAATACTGGAGATACATCAGGAAGCTACCAGCCAAAAGGCTATGTAGTTGAATATGGCGGTATGCTGGGCGAAAGTCCATTAGAAATTGCAGCAAGTACTAAAATAACGATTCCAGCCGCCACACCTGCTCCAAATCTTGATACAGTTTGCGACTCTGGTGTTATAACTCTTAAAGCTTCATCTAATACAGGAACTGTAATTCGCTGGTTCGATGCCCTTGTTGGAGGAAATCTGCTTGCATCTGGCAATACTTATACCACACCGTTCATAAGCTCAACAACCACTTATTATATTGATGCCGGATGCGAATCTAACAGAAAACCTATTACAGCAGTTGTTAACTCTACCCCGCTGCCTCCCACTGCAGGCCAGCCGGTTTATTATAACTGCGGACCAGGTTCTGCTATTATAAAAGCAAGTTCAAATATTGGAACAATAAACTGGTTTACAACCGCTGCCGGCGGTACAAGTTTGTTTAACGGAAACAGTTTTATAACACCCGTAATTTCATCTAACACTACCTATTATGCCGAAGCCAATAATGCCGGCTGTATCAATTCTAATCGCACACCTGTTCACATTGAAGTTTATACACCGCCGGTTGTCACCAACGAAAATGTAATTTTATGCCAGTCTAAAACAGTAACATTAGATGCAGGAATCAGCGGAATGAGTTATTTGTGGTCAAACGGAGCAACAACTCAAACTACAGATATCACAAAAGCCGGAACTTATACTGTTGACGTTACAAGTCCTTCGCCCGAAAATTGCACAAGTCGAAAAACCATCATTGTTGACGAACATTACTTTCCAGAAATTAACAGAATTATTATAAATGGAACACAAGTCGAAATTCAGCTAAAAAAAGAAGAACCTTACTTTGAATATTCTGTAGACGGTATAAATTTTCAGGATTCAAATATTTTTTATGATGTTCCCGGAGGACTTCACACAGCTTATGTTAAAGAAAAAAATGGCTGCGGAGGCATCGGACTGGATTTTGTTGTACTCGTTTTTCCAGCATTTTTTACCCCTAACAACGATAGTTATAATGATTTATGGGAAGTAACAGGGATGGAAAATTATCCTCAGGCGCAGGTGACTATATTTGACCGTTACGGAAAATTAATCGCACAATTAAATGCTTCAAAAATGAGCTGGGACGGCACATTCGAAAAAACACCAATGCCGGCTTCTGACTATTGGTATGCTTTAAAAATAGATGATTCGAAGCCTATTTTGAGAGGACATTTTTCCTTAAAAAGATAAGTTTAAATGAGATAATCTGCCAATTAGAAAATTAAAATAAATATCTCATTGACGCATTTTCTAATTATCTAATTGAGCTTCTTCTGAATTTCATTTAATACAAAAAGATAATCTTCTTGTTTTTTTACAAAATCGCGATCAGAAACGTCGATAATCAGAACATTTAAATCTTTTTGAGATTTTATATATTCCAAATAACCATTGTTGATTTTATCCAGATATTGGGCTTCAATATTCTGCTCATACGTTCTGCCTCGTTTTTTAATATTTTGAAGTAATCGATCTGTATTTTGATATAAGTAAATATACAAATCAGGTTTAGGCATCTCCTTGTAAATAATATCGAATAGATTTCGGTACAAACGATATTCATCTTCCTGTAAAGTGATTTTGGCAAAAATCAGTGATTTAAAAATATGATAATCGGCTACAATGAAATCTTTAAACAAATCAAACTGAGCTAAATCATCAGATAACTGCTGATAACGATCGGCTAAAAAAGACATTTCGAGCGGAAATGCGTATCGATTCTGATCTTTGTAAAACTTGGGCAGAAACGGATTATCTGCAAAACGTTCTAAAACTGTTTTTGCATTAAAATCCTCTGCAATTTTGTGAACCAAAGTAGTTTTTCCGGCACCAATATTTCCTTCAAAAGCAATATAATTGAACTTTTGAAGCGGAATTTCATTTAAAGGACATTTCAAATCCTGAACAACAGTGCAAACACTGTCATCCGGTGAAACTGAGATTAACTCTGAAATCGTTTTTTGAAATACGGGATGTTTCCAGTCTAACTTTAAATCCTGCATTGGCAGTAAAACAAAATTTCTATTCTGCATCAAAGGGTGCGGAATGTGAAGTTTTTCGGTTTCAATAATTTCATCATCAAAAACAATTACATCAACATCAATAATTCGGGATTGATATCCTTCCTGATTCAACCTGATTCTTCCTAACTGTTTTTCGACTTTTAAAACCTGGCTTAATATTTTTTGTGCTGATGAAGTAGTATGCAAAAGCAAGGCACAATTGTAAAAAGCATCACTTTCAAAACCCCAGGCAGGCGTTTCATACAACTTCGAAACCCTGATAACAGTTCCCACTTCCTGATGTATCAAATTGATACAACTTTTGATGTTTTCTAACCTGTTTCCCTGATTGCTGCCTATGGATAAAACGACTTGATGCTGTGATTTCATAATTAATGCAAATTAACTAAAACTATTTTAGAATTAACCAATATATTTGTGAAACGGCACATAGAACCAATTTAAATTTATGTGTAAAATTTGTAACAATTAACCCTTTTATGCTACTTATTTAAAAAATATATACTTATGAAGTTTTTAGGAAATGTACTTGCCACAATTATTGGTATTTTTGTATTTATTATGATCTTCTTTTTTGGAGTAATCCTAATTGGAGCCATCTTTGGCGGAGACGATAAAGTCTCGGTTAAAAATGATTCTGTCATCGAATTAGACTTAAAACAAATTAATAATGATTATGCCGGAAAATACAAAGATCCGTGGGTAACTGTTTTTTCAGATAAAAAAGGAGTTGGCTTAACTGATGTAATTAATGCCATCGAAGCGGCAAAAACAGACAGCAACATTAAAGGAATTTCAATCTTAAACGATCAGTCTTCATTAGGACTTGCACAGTACAAAGATTTAAGAAATGCTCTTGAAAGCTTCAAAAAATCAGGAAAATTTGTCTGGGCTTACGCCAATACTTATTCACAGAAAGAATACTATCTAAACTCGGTTGCCAATACCATTTATTTGAATCCGGCGGGAGATTTAGATTTTAAAGGACTTTCGTCTGAAGTGATGTTCTTCAAAGATTTTCAGGAAAAATCAGGCATTCACATGGAAGTAATTCGTCACGGAAAGTACAAAAGTGCCGTTGAACCCTTTTTAGAAAACAAAATGAGCGATGCCAACAGAGAACAAGTTACAGCACTTTTAAACTCTATTTGGTCAACAGTTTGCAGCGACATTTCAAAAAGCAGAAATATTCCGGTTGATAAATTAAATGAAATTGCAAACGGGTTATTAGCGAGAACTCCGGAAATGGCAAAAGCACAGCATTTGGTTGACATTGTAGCTTATGAAGATGTTTATCACAACGCCATCAAAAAAGCTTTGAAAGTAAAAGGCGATGACGATTATAACAAAATCTCAATTTTAGATTATACTCAAAATAATATGAACACAGCATTAACCAATATTGCTGATGATCAAATTGCTATTATTTACGCTCAGGGCGAAATTGCCGGCGGCGAAGGTGATGTAAATGTAATTGGCGAAGGTTCAATGCGCCGTTCGCTGCAGGAAGCAAGAAAAAATGAAGATGTAAAAGCTATCGTTTTAAGAATTGACAGCCCGGGCGGAAGCGCTTTAACTTCTGATTTAATCTGGAGAGAAATTGAAATTACCAAAAAAGTAAAACCAGTTGTAGTATCAATGGGAAATTATGCAGCTTCCGGAGGTTATTATATTGCCTGCAATGCTGATAAAATTTTCGCAGAAAGCAACACTATTACAGGCTCTATCGGGGTTTTTGGCGTACTGCCAAACTTTACGCCTCTGGCAAACAAATTAGGAATTAATACAGAACAGGTAAAAACACACGAAAACTCAGCAAACTACAGTCCGTTTGTTCCTGTTGACGAAAAGTTCAAAGCTTTTACACTTGAAGGTGTTGAGCAGATCTACAAAACTTTTGTGACGCATGTTGCCGAAGGCAGAAAAATGACTTTTGCCCAAGTAGATTCTATTGCACAAGGAAGAGTTTGGTCTGGAACAGAAGCTGTAAAAATTGGATTAGTAGATAAAATAGGCGGTTTAAATGATGCTATTGCCGAGGCTGCTAAAATTGCAAAAATCAAAGATTACAGCACACAGAATTATCCTGAGTATGAAAAAAAATTCAGCGATTTAATGGCTAATCTTCCTTTTGCTCAATCTAAAGAAGCTTTTATTAAAGAAGAAATCGGCGAAGAGAATTATTTACTTATTGAACAAGTAAAAAGATTTCAAAAACAAAAAGGAGTTCAGGCAATGATGCCTTTCGGAATAAACATTAAATAATTCCAATTAAAATGAAAAAGATATTTCTGTTTACTGCTTTTCTGTTTTTGACCATTTTAAATGCTCAAAACACAAAACAAGATACTTTTAAAGAAACAAATGTTACTTTAAAAATCAACATCGATCAGCTTTATGGTACACTTACTGTTCCAGACGATGTAAAGAAATGTCCGGTTGCTTTAATAATTGCAGGTTCAGGGCCAACAGACAGAAACGGAAATAATCCGATGATGAAAAACAATTCCTTAAAAATGCTGGCCGAAGCGCTGGCTAAAAACGGAATTGCTTCTTTACGATTTGATAAAAGAGGAATCGGTGAAAGCAAAGCATCGGCGGTAACAGAATCGAGTCTGGTTTTTGAAAATTATACCGAAGATGCCAAAAGCTGGATTAATTTTTTAAAACAAGATAAACGTTTTACACAGCTAACGGTTATTGGCCACAGCGAAGGTTCTTTAATTGGAATGATTGCGGGTGCAAAAGCAAATAAATTTATTTCGATTGCCGGAGCCGGAGAATCTGCTGATAAACTTTTAAAATCACAGATTTCTTCTAAATCGAATAAACAAGTTGAAGACATGACGTTTCCTATTATTGACAGTCTGAAGGCCGGAAATAAGGTAAACAAAGTCGATCCGCTTTTAAATTCACTTTTCAGAGCCAGTATTCAGCCCTATTTGATTTCCTGGTTTAAATACGATCCGCAAATCGAAATTAAGAAACTGACTGTTCCGGTTTTAATAATTCAGGGAAATAATGATTTACAGGTTTCAGTTAAAGACGCCGAAAATCTATCTCAGGCCAATAAAAATGCTGAATTGGTTATTATTGATAAAATGAACCATGTTTTAAAAATTATTGACGGTGATAAACAGGCTAATATGGCCAGTTATAATAATGAAAACCTTCCTGTTTCTGAAACAATGGTAAACAAGATTGTTTCATTTATAAAGAAATAGTTACAACAAAAAATACTCTAAATCCGTTTGAAATATATCAAACGGATTTTTTATTTTAATTAGCATATTTTTCTTACATAATTAAGAAAAATTTATCTCTGTAGTTCAATAAAAAAACTATTTTTGCAAGAGTCAATTTTCAAAATTAAACCTCAAATCTATAAATATGTTAAAGAAAATTTTAAAAGTAACCGCCATTGTCCTTGTGGTTTTTGTGGCCGCATTATTTGCCATTCCGTTCTTGTTTAAAGATCAAATTAAGGCGAAAATTGCCGATGCTATCAACGAAAGTGTTGACGCTAAAGTCAGCTTTGCTGATGCTGATTTAAGTTTATTTAAAAACTTTCCAAATGCAGCAGTAGGAATCGAGAAATTGGTAATTATCAACAAAGCGCCTTTTGAAGGTGATACTTTGGTTTCATTAGGAGAATTGAATCTTAAAATGAGCATCAAAGAGCTTTTTAAAGGAAAAGATGAGCCTTTAAACATTCAGGGAATTACTTCTGAAAATGGTTTAATCAACATTATCTTTAATAAAGACGGTGTTGGAAATTTTGATATTGCCTTAAAAGATAAAAAAGAAGATGACAAAAAGGACGACAAAAGCAGTCCGCTTTCTTTGAAGATTCAGAATTACAAAATCGAGAACTTTACTTTTAGATATATCGATCAGGGTTCAAAAATCAAAATGGTTATTGATAGCTTAAATCACGAAGGAACTGGAGATTTTACCAATTCAAAACTGGATTTAGATACAAAAACTACAGCTAACGTATCATTAGATATGGATAAAGTTAATTATATGAAAAATATAAAATTGACTTTAGATGCGATTTTAGGAATTGATTTAGACCAAAGTAAATATACTTTTAAAGAAAATAAAGCTTTAATTAATCAATTGCCGTTAGAATTTGACGGTTTTATTCAAATGGTTAAAGAAGGCCAGATTTATGACTTGAAATTTAAAACGCCGACTTCGTCGTTTACCAATTTCTTAGGATTAATCCCTTCGGCTTATGCTTCAAGTCTTGACGGTGTTAAAACAACCGGAGAATTTACTGTTGTAGGTTTTGCAAAAGGAAAACTAACAGATACTACAGTTCCTGCATTTAACATTGCGATTGCTTCAAACAATGCTTCATTCCAATATCCGAACTTACCAAAATCAGTTCAGAATATTGTAATTGATACTAAAATTATCAACGAAACCGGAATTTTAAATGACACTTACGTAAACTTAGACAAGCTGTCTTTTAAAATCGATCAGGATGTTTTCAGTGCTAAAGCAAATGTTAGAAACATTACAGTTAACCCGCTTGTAGATGCTGCATTAAAAGGAACGATTAACTTAGCAAATCTTTCTAAAGCATATCCAATTAAAATGGATAAACCTTTAGCAGGTATTTTAAAAGCTGATGTTACAACTAATTTTGATATGGCTTCTGTTGAAAAAAGCCAGTATCAAAACATCAAAAATGCCGGAACTATGAGTTTGTCAGGATTTAAATATACTGATGAAAACAATAAATCTATGAATATCAGCACGGCTTTAGTTGAGTTTAACCCAAGTACCATTAACTTAAAACAGTTTAATGCTACAACTGGGAAAAGTGATATTGCTATAAACGGAGTTTTAGAAAATTTCTATGGTTTTATGTTTAAAAAACAAGAATTGAAAGGAAACTTCAATATGAGTTCTAATCAATTGGCTGTTGATGATTTTATGACTTCTGGAGAACCGGCAAAAGCAGAAGAAAAAACTCCTGCAAAACCAGCTGAGGCAATGAAAATTCCAGCTTTCTTAAACTGTACTTTAAATGCAAAAGCAACAACTGTTTTATATGACAACCTGAAACTTAAAGATGTTTCCGGAAAATTGATTATTAAAGATGAAAAAGCATTGCTTGAAAACTTTAAAACGTCAATCTTTGGCGGAACAATTGGTTTAACGGGAGCTGTTTCGACTAAATCAAAAGTGCCTACATTTGATATGAACTTAGGTTTCAATCAGGTTGATATTGCGCAGACATTTACGCAATTGGACATGATGAAAAAAATTGCACCAATTGCCGGAATTATCAATGGTAAATTAAATTCGACTATTAAATTAAACGGAAATTTAGATGCAAAAGAGTTAACTCCTGATTTAAAATCAATTTCTGGAGATTTATTAGGCCAATTACTTTCTACAACTGTTAATCCTAAAAATTCTACAGTATTAAATTCTTTAACTTCAAACATCAAATTCCTTGATGCAAGCAAACTGAATTTAAATGATTTAAAAATGGCTCTGACTTTTGATGACGGAAAAGTAAATGTAAAACCTTTCGACATTAAATACCAAGACATTAAAGTAACGGTTGGCGGAACTCATGGTTTTGACCAAACGATGAACTACAACTTAAAACTGGATGTTCCTGCTAAATATTTAGGAAGCGAGGCAAATGCTCTTATCGCAAAAATGTCTCCTGCAGATGCGGCAAAACTGGAAAACATTCCAATTAATGCTATTATTGGAGGAAACTTTTCAAATCCAAAGATTACGACAGATATGAAAAGTGCAGTTACAAGTTTAGCTTCGCAAGTGGCAAATCAACAAAAAGAAAAACTGACTCAAAAAGGAGCAGCAGCTTTAACTGATTTGATAAACAAAAACACAAAAGCGAAAGATACAACGCAGGCAGCAAAAACTGAAAAAGAACAAAAAGCTCAGGAAACTACTAAAAAAGCAACTGATTTAATAAACGGACTTTTCAAGAAGAAAAACTAATTATAAAAATAAAGGCCAATCGTAATGATTGGCCTCTTTTTTTATACTGCTATTTTTTATACTGCTTTAGGATATACTCTTAATTTTCCGTTTTCTAAAATTGAATTAATAATTTTGAAATATTCCGGCTGTAAGCATTCTTTTGTATCTATTCCTACACTGCCGCTGTCATAAGGTTCATATTTTTTTAATTCTGAAACAGAGAACAAACCAATCGTAGGCGTTTGAACAGAACTCGCCAGGTGCATAATACCACTGTCTGCACCAATAAACAAATCTACATTTGCCAGCACTGACCCCATTTCACGAATATCTTTACTGTAATATGTTGGAGCCTGAAATCCAATTTGAGAAACATTCTCAATTGGTAATATTTCGATGATATTATAATTTTTATATTCGGCTTTTAGTTTAGAATAAAAACTCTCCCACCATTCTTCAGAAAAACATTTTGCTCCGGTAGCATAAGTAAACAAACAAATTGTTCGTTTAGAAGGATCAATTATGTGATCTAAAATTTTCTTTCCGTTAGCAATTTCTGCAACATTAAGTTTAAGATCTAAAGATTCTATTATCTTATTTCTTTTTGGAAGTCCAAGTTTGGTTAAATAAGTACGAAAGTTATAAACTGGATATTTAGCTATATGGTCATAATCATTTTTAGGTTCTGATAATTCACCATCAAGATCTCCGTAAAATTTATATCTTGCTCTTGAGAATTTTACAGCTAATCTTCCAGAAGAAGAATTTTGGTCGACATTTATTGCCATGTCGTAAGGCTCACTTGTAATCGAAATCCAAACCTTAATATATTCGATTAAATTTTTAAAAGGTTTTTTAGGCAGATGGATTGTTTTATTAAGGACTGGATAATTTTCGAAAATAATTGGCGCTAATCCACCTTTTACAAATAAATCAATTTTACAATTTGGAAACATTTCCTCTACTTCCTGAACGAGCGGTGTAATTAATAAAAGATTACCAAGTCTTCCGTTGGGTCTGCAGATTAAAACTCGTTTTATTTCAGTTTTATCAACCAAAATAATATCTCGTTCTGTTTTGGGTTTTCCAATATTCTTAGTCAAGCCACGCATTAAGCCCCGCCTAAAATGATTTATTTTACCTGAAACACTCATCTATACAATAATTAAGGATTAAAGAATTTGGTCTTATCAAAAAAAGCCTAGATAGACAATTTCAAATCTAGGCTGTTTTAATTTTTAAAATTAATTTCTTTGAATAAGTAATTATTATATAATTGTTATCAAATCTTTCAAAATTCACACACTTATTCATAGAAATTCTAAAAATACGATGATTTCGATAAATATTAAAAACGAATATACTAATACTAATTATAGATAGACAAACGACGGATAATACTAGACGTTTATATTGACAACATAACCTTCGGAACCTCGGATATTAAAAACAGTTCCATTTTCAAAAATTAAATACTGACCTTTAATTCCAACTAATTTACCTTGAAACGAAGGAGTTTTATCTAAATTTAAACTTGCAATTTTAGCCGGGTAATTTAAAACCGGGTAATTTAATTCGTAAACATCATTTTTCTGGGCATAAAAAAACTCTTTTACTTCTGCCGGAATTAAGTTTTCTACTTTCGATTTTTCAAGGATCAAATCACATCCTTCTGTATTACACTGCAGCATTTTTCTCCAATTTGTTTTATCAGCATAATGGTCCTTCAGTGCAACCTCTGTAATTCCTGCTAAATAACGATTCGGCACCTCAACAACAGCAATAGCCTGTGTTGCTCCCTGATCAATCCATCTTGTTGGAACCTGGCTCTTACGCGTAACTCCAACTTTTACTTCGCTCGACAAAGCCAGATAAACAACATGAGGCTGTAACTGTGCTTTTTGTTCGTATTCCAGATCTCGATCTGCAATTCCTAAATGTGCTGTACTTAACTCAGGTCTCATAATCCAATCGCCTACAGCGGGACTTGAATAAAAACAATCATAACAAAAGCCTTGTCTGAATATTTTTTTCTTTTTATGACAATTTAAACATTCGAAACCAGCAAAATTAATCTCAATTTCTTTGTCTAACAATTGGTTAACATTGAGAAAACTATCCTCGAAAACTAAATAATACTGAATTGGGTTTCCGAGTTCAGTCTGCATTTTGGTAAGTACGCCTTGATATGTCATTAGGTTTAAATTGTAGATTTTAGATGTTCGATTTTAGATTTACTGCTGAAGATTTTAATTCTATTTATTTTTGATAAATCATTTTTTGGATTAAAATCTTAGTGCAATTGAAGCGGTTTTTATTACAAAAAACACTATTTTTGATACAACAGCAAAGTTAATATTTGTATTGCGATATTCAAATTTTAAGTTTCCTGATTTTGCCTGCAACGGCAAAAACTAACATCTAAAACAATACCATAGTCCATGCCTTTATCTATAATAAACTCTTTTGCTTCATGGGTCCTAAAACAAAGAATCCATCAAATTGAACTTTTTTTAAAGTATCCTAATGAAGTTCAGGAAGAACTATTGCATAATTTATTATTGGCATCTGAAAATACGGTTATTGGAAAAAAATATGACTTTGAATCGATAAATTCTTATCAAACTTTTGCAGAAAGAGTTCCAATTGCAAGTTACGAAGAATTACAGCCTTTGATCGAGCGTACGCGTCAGGGTGAACAAGGTGTTTTTTGGGAATCACCAATTAAATGGTTTGCAAAATCGAGCGGTACTACAAATGCCAAAAGTAAATTTATTCCGGTAAGCAACGAAGCGCTTGAAGATTGTCATTATAAAGGAAGCAAGGATTTACTTTGTTTGTATTTGAATAACAATGAAGATTCTGAGTTATTTCTTGGAAAGAGCTTACGCTTGGGCGGAAGTTCTCAAATTTATGAAAACAACAATACTTTCTTTGGTGATTTATCGGCTATTTTGATTGAAAACATGCCAATTTGGGCTGAATTCAGCAGTACGCCAAGCAGTAAAACTTCGTTAATGAGCGAATGGGAAACCAAAATTGCCGCAATTATTAACGAAACCAAAAATGAAAATGTAACCAGTTTTGCCGGAGTGCCTTCCTGGATGCTGGTTTTAATGAATAAGGTTCTTGAAAACACAGGAAAACAAAGTTTATTAGAACTTTGGCCGAATCTAGAAGTGTATTTTCACGGAGGTGTGAGTTTTTCTCCATACAAAGAACAATACAAGAAAATTTTACCAAGCAAAGATTTTAGATATTACGAAATTTATAATGCCTCTGAAGGCTTTTTTGCAATTCAGGATTTAAACAATTCAAGCGATTTATTATTAATGCTGGATTACGGAATTTTCTATGAATTTATTCCAATGGATACTTTTGGAACTCCAGATCAAAAAGTAATTCGTTTAGCCGATGTTGAATTGAATAAAAACTACGCCATTGTTATTACCACAAATTCTGGTTTATGGCGTTATTTAATTGGCGATACGGTTCGTTTTACGTCATTAAATCCATACAGAATTAGAGTTACCGGAAGAACCAAACATCATATAAATGTTTTTGGCGAAGAACTAATGGTCGAAAACACAGATCAGGCCATTGCCAAAGCCTGCCAGATTACCCAAACCGAAGTTATTGATTACACGGTTGCTCCAATTTTTATGCAGGACAAAGAAAAAGGTGCTCACGAATGGATGATAGAATTCAAGAAAAAACCGGCTGATGTTGGTCTTTTCCAAAAAGTTCTGGATGAAACCCTGCAAACTTTAAATTCTGATTATGAAGCAAAACGTTACAACAATATGACTTTAAATCCTTTGGTTATTAATGTAGCGCGCGAAAACTTATTCTACGATTGGCTGAAAGAAAGAGACAAACTAGGCGGACAGCATAAAATTCCGAGACTTTCTAATCAAAGGGATTATTTGGAGCAGTTGAAGGAGATGTCTGCTGTTAAAAGTTAGACAAAAATCGAATTAAGATCTTTCGATAGCCCTTGGCTTCAGCCAAGGGTTTATAATATCTGCTTAAGGCTTTAGCCGAATTTATGCGGAGTGATTTGGCTAAAGCCTTAGCCTTGCCAGCTCGTATACCTCCAGCTAAAGCAGGAGGCAATTGATTTATTAAAAATTCTATTGTAACATTTGGGTTACATCATATCGATATATCTGTCGTGATATCCTAAAAGATATAAAACACCGTCAAGTCCTAAACTAGAGATTGAAGTTGAAGCACTTTCTTTAACTTTTGGTTTAGCATGGAAAGCGATTCCTAAACCAGCTAGGTTTAGCATTGGTAAATCGTTTGCACCATCTCCAACTGCAATAGTCTGGTTGATATGGATTCCTTCTTTTTCAGCAATTGCTTTTAAAAATTCGGCTTTCTTTTGTCCGTCTACGATATCGCCCAGATACTTACCTGTTAATTTACCGTCTTTAATTTCTAATTGATTAGCGTGAACATAATCAATTCCAAGTTCTTTTTGAAGGTATTCTCCAAAATAGGTAAAACCTCCTGAAAGGATTGCAGTTTTATATCCGTAGTATTTCAAGGCTTTCATTAAACGATGTGCGCCTTGTGTTATTGGTAAATTAACGGCAACATTTTGCAGCACTTCTTCGCTTAAACCTTCTAACAAAGCCATACGTTTTTTAAAGCTTTCGTTAAAATCAATTTCACCATTCATAGCCGATTCTGTTATCGCACGAACCTGATCGCCTACTCCGTTTAGTTCTGCCAATTCGTCGATAACTTCAGTTTGGATTAAAGTTGAATCCATGTCGAAGCAGACCAAACGGCGGTTTCTTCTGTAAATATTATCTTCCTGAAAAGAAATGTCAACATTTAAAGTTCTTGAAATCTCCATAAAACTTGCCGTCATGACAATTTTATTTACAATTTCTCCTGTCACTGACAACTGAATACAAGAACGCGGATATTGTTCTTTTTCGACAATTGAAGTTCTTCCGGTTAAACGTATAATGGAGTCGATATTTAGGTTTTGATCTGACATTATTTTAGTAACAGCTGCCAATTGTGACGCTGCCAGCTTTTCACCTAAAATATTGATGATGTAGCGCTGCTTAGACTGCGATTTTACCCACTTTTCGTAATCTTCTATAGAAATTGGAATAAACTTAACTTTAATTTCCAGTTCATAGGCTTTAAATAATAAGTCTTTTAAAACCGGCGCAGACGAAGAACCTGCAGCAATTTCGAATAAGATACCTAAAGAAAGTGTGTCATGAATATCGGCTTGGCCAATATCTAAAATATTAGCATCGTAAGCTGCCAATACAGCTGTTAAACCTGCCGTAACCCCTATTTTATCGTGTCCAGAAACTTTTAATAAAATAATTTCTTTATTTTCCTCTGCTGCCATTTTATCTTATTGATTTGAAAGCGACAAAAATCGGCAATCTCTTGGTGATAAAAAAGAATAATCCTTGTTTTTTTTGCAAAGAAAAAGCGCATATTCATGCGCTTTTTTAAGTAATTTAACAATTATGCTCTTCTATTATAATAACATAACTTTTTTATTATTTGTTTGGTTGGTTCTCATCGAAGTTTACCATCCAGTTTACTCCAAATTTGTCTTTGAACATTCCAAAATAAGCACCCCAAAAAGTTTTATTCATAGGCATTTCTACTTTTCCTCCAGCAGAAAGTCCGTTGAAAATTCTGTCAGCTTCATCTGTACTTTCTGTATTAATCGAAATGGAAAAATTATCTCCAAAACCAACATCTCCATATCTTGGATGACTGTCACTTCCCATTAAAATGGTATTGCCAATTGGAAGTGAAACGTGCATAATTCGGTTTAAAGCTTCTTCTGAAAGCTTTTCTCCTTCTTCTGCCGGTGCATCTTTATATTTTCCGATATAAGGAAATTCTCCTCCAAAAACTGATTTGTAAAACAGAAATGCTTCTTCGCAGGTTCCGTTAAACATTAAATAAGGATTAATTGCTGCCATGATATTTTTTGTTAATTGTTAATTGTAAATTATAAATTGTTAATGCCTTCTCTTTTCTATTCCTTTTCTTCTGATAATTGTTTTACAACTTCCAGACCTTTAGGAAAAACATCTTTGAAATAATCAACAAATTTTTCGACAGAATCAGTGCGAGCAATCAAATCTGTATATTCGCCATCTGGAATTAATTTGTAGGTTTCCATTGCGCCGCTCCATTTTTTTGTTTCTTCATCAAGAGGCAGTTCTTTAAAATCTTTTATTTCGCCTATATGCTTAAAAGCCATATACTCGTTTGGAGTTTTTGTTTCAATTATACTATACATTCCTTCTCCATTTGGTGACATAAAATGTATTTTATCTCCTTCGTTCCAGCTGCTTATGGTATGAGATCCTTCGCAAAAAACACTTGTCCATTTTTTATATGTTTCATCATCCCATAAAACTTCCCATATTTTTTGAGCGGGAGCTTTAATTCTAATTTTAAATTCTAAAGTTTCCATAATTAAGACAGTTTAGAAAAATCCATAAATAAAACATTCCAACGATGACCATCTAAATCTGCAAAACCAAAACCGTACATCCAGCCTTGGCTTTCTGCTGGCTCAGCAAAAACATTTCCGCCGGCTTCCTGAACTTTTTTTGCCAGTTCGTCTACTTCTTCTCTGCTTTCTGCATCAATAGAAATCAATACCTCTGAACTTAATTTTGTATCCGTAACATCGTTTTGAGAAAAACCTGAAAAAAGAATTTCTTCAAAGAGCATTACTACAAAATGATTTTCGCCAACCACCATGCAGGTCGAGCTTGGTGTATCGTGTTGTTCATTAAACGAGAAACCAATTTTCCAGAAAAAATCTTTTGCTTTTGCCACATTTTTTACGGGCAGATTTAACCAAATTTGTTTTGTCATTGTTTTTTTGTTTTTTGTTAGATAATTATTATTTTTAAAGCATATAGTGAGGTAAGTTTATTAAAGTTAGGGTACTGCTTTCGTGGATTGAATTAATTATTTTCGACGTAACTTTTAAAGTTATCCAGAATTGCCTGCCAGCCTCCACGCTGCATTTCTTCGGGATTTTGAGTTTCCGGGTCGAAGCTTTCTGTAACTTCTACCCCTTCTAAAGTTTCTTTGAAATTAATTTCTACTTTTCTTCCATCAGCCATAACATATTTTATGGTTTTGTTTGGCTCAACAAAAGTATATTCGCCTTCAAAGTCAAAGCTCATACTTCCGTCTTTAGCCGCCATAGTCGATTTGAATTTTCCGCCTTGTTTTATATCATTTTCGGCATAAGGCGTATGCCAGTCTGGAGAAGCAAAACTCCATTTTGTAATATGTTCAGGTAAGGTCCAAAAATCCCAAACTTTGTTTATTGATGCATTGATTGTATTTTGTACTGTTATCATTATCTATTATTTTTAAAATTACACTTCTTTATTATTTTCAACATATTTTTTAAAGTTATCAATCACAGCCTGACACCAATTTTTCTGCATGCTTTCAGAATCATTTTTTGTCGGCTCAAACACTTCTGTAATTTTCACTTTGTCTCCGTAATTTTCAAAAAGAACACTTCCGGTTCTATCGTCCAAAAGCTTATATTCTATTAATTTAAATTTTTCAACTTTTGTATATTCACCTTCAAAATCGAAGCTTTCGCTTTTATCTTTTGCCGCCATTTTATACTTAAACCTGCCGTTTACCTGTAAATCATTTTCTGCATGAGGCGTATGCCATTCATCAAAAGGATAATTCCAGTTTTGTATATGCTCCGGAAGAATCCAGAAATTCCATACTTTATCTATAGGTGCATCAATTGTATTTTGAACTGTGATCATTTTTATTTTTTTTAATTACATCTGTTCAGGAATCTGAGTTTCATCCATATAAAAAACTTCCCAATGATGTCCGTCTAAATCCAAAAAAGTTCTTTGGTACATCCATCCATAATCTTGCTCTCTTTTATAATCAGTTCCGCCGGCTTTAACCGCTTTGTTTATCATTTCATTTACTTGTTCTCTTGAATCTAAAGAAATAGAAATAAGGGCTTCGCTGGTTGTATGAGAATCACAGATTTTCTTATTTGTAAAAGTCTGGTAAAACTCTTCTGCCAAAATCATTAGATTAATATTCTCTCCAATAATTATACAAGCTCCTTTTTTATTTGTAAATTTTGGGTTCGTAGGAAATCCTAATTCATTAAAAAATTTTATTGACTTATTTAGCTCTTTTACAGCTAGATTTAAATACATTTTCGTTTCCATAATATATAAAGTTACAATTTATTTAAAACAAATTTAGAATTTTAAAATGGCCTTTAGGATACAATAAAAGTCA
Source organism: Flavobacterium johnsoniae UW101 (assembly GCF_000016645.1). NCBI lineage: Bacteria > Pseudomonadati > Bacteroidota > Flavobacteriia > Flavobacteriales > Flavobacteriaceae > Flavobacterium > Flavobacterium johnsoniae. The sequence continues at coordinate 1,976,603 of NC_009441.1, read as the reverse complement.
ACTTTAGGGGCATTTAAGACAAAATACTTACATTTGTCTACCAATTAATTTTCCTAAAAACCACAAAACCATGAGCAAGAAAGTAGGTTTAATCGTTCCTCACGATTATAAATTATTAAGTATAGCTGCCATTTTAGAAGTTTTTGAAACGGCAAACAAACTAACAAAAGAAACCGAAAAGCCTTTCGAGATTATGATTTTTCAATCGGCTGAGCAAATAAATCAGGAACGTTTATTTGGGTATGAAATCAATTCTATCGAGACATCAAAAAATTTAGATTTAATTCTGATTCCAGCTTTCACGACCGATAATATGAGTGAAATGATTGCCAAGAATAAAAAATTTATTCCTTGGCTGCAAAAACAGCATGAGTCTGGGGCCGAACTGGCAAGTTTTTGTACGGGTGCATTTTTATTTGCTGCTTCAGGATTATTAAATGAAAAACTGGCAACAACACATGTTGACGCCTGCAGTGCTTTTACAAAAGCTTTCCCGATGGTGAAACTAAAACCGGAAGAAACTTTAACAGCAGACGGAAGTCTGTATACCAGTGGCGGCTCAACCTCAACTTTCCATTTACTGATTCTTTTGGTTCAAAAATATTGCGGGAATGAAATTGCAGTACAAATTGCAAAAATTTTCTCTATTGACTTAAATCGTTACAAACAAAGTTATTTCAGCACTTTCAGACCGAATCATTTACACAATGACACCTTAGTTGCCATGTTACAGCAAAAAATTGAAAGCCAGTACCACAGTATCGAAAAACTGGAAGAAATTACGAAAGATATTCCAACCAGCGCCCGAAACATGACACGTCGTTTTAAACAAGTAACGGGAATTCCGCCAATTGAATATCTGCAGAATATAAGAGTCGAAAGCTCAAAAAAATATCTGGAACAAACACAGCTTTCGATTTCAGAAATCATTGAAAAAACCGGTTATAATGATCCTAAAGCATTTAGGAAAGTTTTTTATAAAATGGTTGGTATGAAACCTATTGAGTATAGAGAGAAATTCAGGGTTCAATAATTTTTTAAAACAGTTATTTTATTTTCATTAGAAGAAAAAGATCTTTTGAAAACTTATGATTTAATGATCCACATCAGAACATTTTTATTTGTTTTCAAAAGTTCATCAATTTCTTTCATGCTTTCGTTTGATACAGCAGGACAGCCCCAGCCTTCAGGGGTTCCGTATGGGTAAACCTCATCTTTTGGAACGGCTTCCCATGAATGCAGTACAATAGCTCGTTTTCGGGCATTAGAATTACTTTTTTCTTTTCCTTGCAAAACATAATTGACTTTTATTCCCCACTGGCTTACACCGCGATCTAAAATAACGTATTTACCCAGTGACGAACAATGCGAATCAAATTCGTTACTTATTTTCGGCTTGTCTTTAGAATACGTTCCCCCCCAGGGATTATCGCCGCATCCATGACTTACCATATAAGATTTTGAAATTGTATTCTCTTTAAAATCGTAAACAAAGAATCTTTTATAACCAGAATGCAATCCTAAATCAATGAGAATAAATTTATCTGTATTTAAATTATTTTGCAGAGCGTATCCTTTTGCTTCTGCATAATATTTACCGTAATCAATTTCAATTCTGGGTGTCTGTTCTGCAATTATTTCTGTTTTGTTTTCATTTTTAGAAACTAAAATCTCTTTATTATCTTTTTGGCAGCAAGAGAGAATCAAGGCCATACCAATTACAAAAATCATATTTTTCATGTTTACAATTTACCCAAAATCCAAAACGGAAATCTTACTTTAAAAGTATAAAAAAACCTGTTCAAAAATTGAACAGGTTTAAAAGTGAAATTTTGTCAAAGTTTAAAATTTCGACAAAGTTATTTAGAGATTTTACGAAGCAATTTCCATACGCTTCAATAAGTTTTTACTTAAAGTATGTTCTGCATAATCTTTATCGATTGATAAAATTTTATCATCAGAACTTGGTAATTCATACATCGCATCTGTTAAAATAGCTTCACAAAGCGAACGTAATCCACGGGCTCCTAATTTATATTCTAAAGCTTTATCTACAATAAAATCTAAAGCTTCATCTGTAATAGTAAATTCAACTTCATCCATTAAGAATAACTTCTGATATTGTTTTACTAATGCATTTTTCGGCTGTGTTAAAATCGCACGTAAGGTTTCCTTATCTAAAGGATCCATGTGCGTTAAAACTGGTAAACGGCCAATTATCTCGGGAATTAATCCAAAATCTTTAATGTCTTTTGGAATGATATACTGCAATAAATTGTCTTTATCGATATTGTCTGCATTTTTTGAAGTCGAATATCCAACTGCCTGACGGTTTAAACGTTTTGAAATAATACGTTCTACTCCATCAAATGCTCCTCCTGCAATAAACAGGATATTTTGAGTATTTACTTCAACAAATTTCTGGTCTGGGTGTTTACGTCCTCCTTTTGGCGGTACGTTAACAACTGTTCCTTCTAATAATTTTAACAAAGCTTGCTGAACACCTTCTCCAGAAACGTCACGTGTTATAGACGGATTGTCGCTTTTGCGGGCGATTTTATCTATTTCGTCAATAAATACGATTCCTCTTTCTGCCTTGGTTACATCATAATCTGCAGCTTGTAAAAGTCGGGTTAAAATACTTTCAACATCTTCTCCTACGTAACCTGCTTCTGTAAGTACAGTTGCATCTACAATAGCCAAAGGAACATCTAACATTTTTGCAATAGTTTTTGCAACCAATGTTTTTCCTGTTCCGGTTTGTCCTACCATAATAATGTTACTTTTTTCAATCTCTACTTCGTCGTCTAATTGCTGCTGCATTAAACGTTTGTAGTGATTGTAAACAGCTACTGACATTACTTTTTTTGTCTGATCCTGACCAATAACGTATTGGTCTAGAAAAGCTCTGATTTCTTTTGGCTTTTTTAGAATTAAATCACCTACAAGTTTTGCACTTCCGCTTGATTTTAATTCTTCTAAAACAATTCCGTGTGCCTGCTCAATACACTTATCACAAATGTGTGCATTTATACCGGCAATTAATAAATTAGTTTCTGGCTTTTTTCTTCCACAAAACGAACATTCTAATACTACTTTTGCCATTCTATATTTAGTTACTAAGCTGCAAAGATACTAAGTTTCTAAGCTTTTTGATTTTAAAACTTTAAAACTTAACACCTTTACAGCTTAATATTTATTTTTTGTTTCAATTTTCAAGTTACAGGTTACAAGCTTTTTAGACAACTTGAAACCTGTAACCTGAAAGATTTTAAACCTTAATAAAAATTATCCTCTTCTTAATACTTCGTCGATCATTCCGTATTCTTTTGCTTCATCAGCAATCATCCAGTAATCACGCTCACTATCTTTATGAACTCTTTCGAAAGACTGACCTGAATGTTGTGAAATAATGTGATATAATTCATCTTTCAATTTCAACATTTCACGTAAATTAATTTCCATATCTGTTGCTACACCTTGTGCACCTCCAGACGGCTGGTGAATCATAACTCGTGAATGTGGCAGAGCCGAACGTTTTCCTGCTGCTCCTGCACATAATAAAACTGCTCCCATAGAAGCTGCCATTCCTGTACAAATTGTTGCAACGTCTGGCTTGATGTACTGCATTGTATCATAAATCCCAAGACCTGCATAAACGCTTCCTCCTGGAGAATTTAAATAGATTTGGATATCTTTTGATGCATCGGCACTTTCTAAGAATAATAACTGCGCTTGTACAACATTTGCAATCTGGTCATCGATACCTGTTCCTAAAAAGATAATTCTATCCATCATTAATCTTGAGAAAACGTCTAGAATAGAAACATTTAATTGACGTTCTTCAATAATATTTGGAGTTAAATTCGTCGGCGTCATAGCGCTGATGATTTTGTCATAATACATGGCATTTACTCCGTGGTGCTTTGTAGCAAAATTTTTAAATTCTTTACCGTAGTTCATATTTTTAGTTTAAAGTTGAAAAGTCTAAAGTCAAAGTGACTTAAACGAATTAAACAAAGTTCATACCTTTTTATAAAGGATGCCAATTTGTCTTCTTTTTATCATAGAAGTTTCGTATTTGAAATTTAAGAAATAATAATTCAAAAACAACAAGCTTTTAAAACAAAAAAAAGAGCGTCAAAATATCTTTTGACGCTCAAATATAACCTTTTTTTATCTTTCAGTTTCTGTAATAAAATCTTAAATTTTGACTTTATAACTTTTGACTTTCAGACTTAAATTTATTCTCCGTAAGAAGCAGCAATAAATTCTTCGTAAGTAACCTCTTTAGTTGTTGGGTTAGCTTTTTCTTTGAAGATATCTAACATCTTAGCTGCTACAACCTGCTCAGAAAGTCTTTTCACTTCGTCCTGGTTAGATAAAACTCTAGCCACGATTCCCTGAACTTCTTCATCTGATGGGTTAACTTGTCCAAATTGAGCCATTTGTTGTCTAATTGCGTTTGATGTAAATTCTTTTAAATCATCAAATGTAATTTGGATATTACTTTGAGCTAATGCTTTTCCTTCGATTAATTGGAAACGCAGCCCTTTTTCAGATCTTGCGTATTCAATTTCAGCTTCTTCTGCAGAAAGTTTTTTCTCTCCAACAGTTTGTAACCATTTTTTCAAGAATTCAGCTGGTAAATCAAATTTTGTGTTTTCGATTAAGAAATCCTGAACATCTAATAATAATTTTTGGTCAGCCTGCTGAGCGAATTGTGCTTCAGCATCTTCTTTAATTTTAGCTTTTAAATCTTCTAAAGAAGCAACATTTCCTTCACCAAAAAGTTTATCAAATAATTCCTGGTTTAATTCAGCCGGCTCAGAACCGTTGATAGCTTCGATAGTAAAGTTTACTTCAACATCTAAACCGTGAACACCTTCGTGACCAACTTTTAAGTAATCCATTAATTGGTGATCGTCATCAAATAAACCTTTTGTGCTTACTGTAACAACATCTCCAACTTTTTTACCTACGAATTGTTTTTGAGCTTTTTTACTAAAAGCACCAACTGAAATTGTAGTTGTATTATTGATTCCGTTTGCTTCACTAGAGAAAGTTCCAGTTAAATCTGAATCAGCTTCAGCTTTATCTTGTGGAATTGCTTTTCCAAATTGTTTTTGGATACGCTCAACTTGTCCGTCGATTAATTTATCGTCAGCAGTAACGATATATTTTACGATATTATTTTTAGCTTCAAGATCAATTTCGAAGTTTGGCACTAAACCAATTTCGTATTCAAAAATTAATTCTTCAGCATCCCAGTTAAAGTTTTCGTTTACTTTAGCAAGAGGAGTCCCTAAAAGATTTAATCTTTCAGATTGAATATAACGCTCTAAAGCCAAATCAACTACTTTTTTGATCTCTTCCTGCTTAATAGCTTTTCCGTATTGTTTTTCAACAAGATCTTTAGGCACAGCCCCTTTTCTAAATCCTTTTACTTGCGCTAAAGGCATTTTTTCGTTAATTCTTTTTGCTACTTGACCTTTATAATCCATATGAACAACGTTCATAACAATTGTCTCGTTAACAGCGTCTATTGCTACTCTTTTAATATCCATCTTCGTTCTTTAATTTACGTAATAAAATTGGGTTGCAAAATTATAAAATTTTTGCAACCCAACCAAGTTTTTAATCTATTGTATTTGAAGCAGTTTTAATGGCTCCATTTGTTTTTTAATTATCGTCTCCCAGTATTTTATAAGTTATAGACTGCAGAACAGACAAAATAACACTGAAAATTAATGCCGTCCAAAACGAATCGACTGCAAAACCGCCCACAATATTAGTACACAACAAAATAATTACTGCATTGATAACTAATAAAAATAAGCCCAGTGTAACAAGTGTAACCGGCAGAGTTAAAAGAACTAAAATTGGTTTAATAAAAACATTCAGCAATCCTAAAACTACTGCAACAATTACAGCCGTACCAAAACTAGCAACATGAACTCCTGACAAAAGGTTAGACAATAATAAAACCAAGGCAGCAGTAACAAGGAGTCTAAGTAATAATTTCATAGTTATTCAGGTTTAAAATTTATTTAAAAATAATGATTTTATATTGTTCAATGACCGAAATCTTATTTTTTTTAGTCTCAAATTAAAAATTATTACTCTTTCAAAAATGCTGTTGTCAATTCAAAAAACATTTTTGGATTTTCGGCATGAAGCCAATGCCCTGCATTTGGAATAGTTTCTAATTTAAAATTGGGGAACTGCGTTTTAATAGCATCCAAATCTGAATCCTGAATATAGCCTGAATTTCCTCCTCTTATAAATAAGGTTGATTTATCAAATTTCAGGTTTTCTGCCAAAGGTTTTCCAATAGCATCGAGATTATTATTAAATGCTTCTAAATTGAACCTAAATGCTAATTGCCCGGGTTCTTTCCAATATAAATTTTTCAATAAAAACTGGCGCGTCCCAAAATCAGAAACGTATTGAGATACAATTTCTTCGACATCATTTCTACTAGGTTTTACCGAAAAATCGACCGCATTTAAACCTGCCAAAATATCCTGATGATGCTGTTTATAGAATCTCGGACCAATATCTGCCACGATCAATTTGTCTACAATTTCAGGATGCAGCGCTGCAAAAAGCATAGCCACTTTTCCGCCCATCGAATGTCCCAGAATATCAATTCTGGTTAATTGGTTTGCCTGACAATACTCAAAAACATCCTGAACCATGGCTTCATAACTCCATTCATCTGAATGAAAACTGCGTCCGTGGTTTCTTAAATCTAAAATATGAACCTGAAATCCGGCTTCTACATATTGTCCTGCCAAAGTTTTCCAGTTATCAGACATGCCGAGAAATCCGTGCATGATGATAAAAGGTTTTCCTTCGCCTTCTATTTTTGAGTATAACATTTATTTTGTCTTTAAAATTCTTCTACAAATGTAAAAAACTTATCTATTAAACACTTGTAGAATATATTCTCAAAATATTTTTTATGAAAAAGATTAACAGAAAAAAGTTTACTTTTTTACGTGTTTCCGTAAAGTTTAGAAGATTTTAAAAGCTATCTTGCGCCCCAAAAAACAAAGCCAATAATTTCATTTAATTAAACACAAATCATGATTAAAAAATTCCTTTTAGCATCATTAGTTTTATCGCAGCTTATGGTTTCATGTTCTAGTGACGAAACTACACCAGAAACTGAACCAGAAGTAGTTGTTCCAGAAAAACCAGAACCAGAAAAAACCTTAGAAGAGCAGATTGCTGAGCTTCTAAAAAAACCTTATTCTGAACTAACTCCTGATCAGCAAAAAACAAAATTAGAAGCAGAAGCAAATGAAATGCTTGTTCAATTAGACAAAACAAAGAAATTAAGTGCTCTTGAAACTATTGAAAATCTAACTAATCTGCTTAACGAAAGCCCTGTTGATATTTTTAATGGAAAAAGCAACAATGGTATCGAAGAAGCCTTAACGGTATCAGGTGCTTATGGTGTATACACTTGGAACAGTACTCAAAAAATCTGGGTAAAAACAGCTTCATCTACTGAATTAAAATTTGTTTTTCCTGCTAAAAAAGCACAAACTACCAACAACGCAATTTTTACTGTAAAAAGTACTTCTTCTGATATTAAGTATTTAACTATCGATACTTATGGAGAATGGGCATGGAATTCTGCTGCGGGTAACTATACACAAGTTAAACCAGATCTAAATGACTGGTTCTATTTACCAACATCTGGAGATGCAGTTTTAACTATCGATAATACACAAGCTGCTATTTTTACACTAACAGCAAAATATGCTGACGGTAAACAAGTTCCAACTGATCTTGCTTATAAAGTAACTCTAAATGATGGTTATACTTGGGAAATGAGCAGTACAAAAGCAGTACAAAACACTGCAAAATCAACTCTTACTTACAATGGTAAAAACCTAATTTCATTTACTGGCGGAAGCAGTACTGAAGTTGATAAATTAATTGGCAATGATGAACTTGGCCAGTACAGAGGTAAAGCAAATGGTTTAGTTACATTATTGGATAATTTTGTTATCATAGCTGACATGAATCTTGCACAAGATGCTGCTGACCGTATAGCATTAGAAAAAAGTCTGCCTCATCCTGCTTATAGTTCTAACACACATGTTTCTGACATGAGTACTTACAACAAAAAGTTAGCAGAAGGCAAAGTTGCTCATTTCAATAAGAATATAAAATTAATCTTAGTTTCTAAAAAAGATGGGACTAAAATCGCCGATATTGTACAGCATGCAGAAAAAGAAGATAATAGCTATTATTCTGAAATCGACTATTACAATGCTGTGAATTATTTAAGATTCAACGATAAAACTGAAGTAGAAATGGGTGTTTATTTCTCAAAAGGATTTGACACTTTCTATACTAAGTTTAATGATTTTGCTGCAAGTTTTCAAAAGTAATATATCTTTAAAATAAAAAACAAAGCCGATTTGAGTTATTCAGATCGGCTTATTTTTTAGCAGGTGTTTTTACAATTATGGTGCTTTGCCCATATCCTGCCCAAATGCCAATTCCTCCTTTTATATTCGATTTCAAACTTGTGTTTGATGGATAAATAGGATTTTTGCTGTTTACGATTTCGTTTTGCCAGCTGTTCCAGAAATCTAACGCTTCTTTTGTCTGCGTTCGTAGTTTTACATGAATAACACTTCCATCATTAAAATAAGGTTTGAGTTGTGTTTCTGGAAATAATATTACTCCCCTGTTAATTTTTAATGCAACCGAAGGACTTTCAAAATTCTTATCATCCAGATTACCATAAAATGAAGGGACAAAAATGGGCTCTTCCCCTTCAATTTTTGTTGCTATCTGATAGTAGTTTTTTTCATTAAGAGGATCATCAAATTTTACAAAAATATAACCTGTAGTATCCGCAGGTTTTTCTTTTACATATTCAGCACTAATAAGAGGCACCGATTTTGGAATTGTAGTAACTGCTTCTACTACGCGGTTCAAATATTCAATTTTAATAGAATACTCTTTTCCAGCTTCGCCTTTTAATGTATTTCCAAAATAAACAAATGGCGGAATTCTGTTTTTATCATTTTTTACTCTTAAAACTTCTGAATTCTGACCGTCAGAAATTGTGATTTTTGCAGACCTGATAACGTGCTGCAAAACATTTGTGGTATCTACAACATCTCTAACCGGAATACTGCTCGACAGTAAAACATTAGCAAAATCACCTTCTTCAATCCATCCTTCAACCACTATTTTAGATTCTTTGCTTTTTTGAACGCTTACATCATCATTAGAACAACTCAAGAGCAAAAAAGAAAAAAATAAAATGATATACTTTTTCATAATTTAAAATTTAAATCGCCAGCTTATTGAAGGCAAAATTCGATATAAAACCTTTTTATCCTGTGTAACTAATATTTCATTTTTATTATCAGTAGTTCTAACATTTAAAACCACATAAATAGGATTTGATATATTGAAAGTATTGTAAATAGAGAAATTTAATGCGCTTTCTTTTTTTGCTGTTTTTATAAAATAATAATTGGCAGAGATGTCTGTTCTAATATAATTTGGCATTTGAGCATTATTATATCCTGAATATTCTTTCACCGGATTATTGTTTATAAAATACCAGGAAGTCGGCATTGTAAATCGATTTCCGGAACCAAATATCTGGGTAACTCCAAAATTCCACTTTGCGTTTAAATCGTACATTCCCACTACAGAAAGACTATGCCTTCTGTCATACTTTGCAAAATATGTTTTTCCGTTATTTAATTCATCAAAATTTCGTTCAGACCAGCTTAAGGTATAACTAAGCCAGCCCGTAAATTTTCCGTTGCTTTTTTTGAGCATCATTTCAAATCCATACGCTTTCCCTTCGCCCACATACAAATCATTTTTTAAAGTTGTAGTTTCATTAAACTGCGTTATTCCATAAGGGTATTCGAGCAGATTTTTCATCGAACGGTAAAATCCTCCAAAAGAAGAAGAAAAATTTCTGGTAATATTTTGGTTTGATCCAATTGAAAATTCATTTGAAGACTGCGGCTTAATACCATCCGAACTTGCAATCCAAAAATCAGTCGGGATACCTACGCTTGAAGTTGTAATTAAACTCAAATATTGATACTGTCTGTTGTAAGAAGCATAAAACGAATATTTTTCATTTGCATAATAATTCAATACCGCTCTCGGCTGAAAATGCAGATACGAATTTGCTCCAGAAGTGTAATAATTAATTCGAAGACCTAAATCTGCGGTTACATTCTCAAACAATTTGGGTTTTGCGTTTGCAAAAATTGCTGCTTCATTGGCATTAATCACACTTTGTGAATTATTATCAATCGTTGTCAGGTTTTCTACATTTACTTTTTGAGGCTGTAAATTGTGATAAACATATTGCAATCCTGATTCAAATGGAATATTATGAATCGAAAATCGAACTGCATTTGCAAACCCAAAATCCTTTACATAAGAAGAAACCCCAAAATGAATCGCTGCCTGTTCCATATCTAAATCATTAGAATAATGACTAAAATAAACAGAATTAGACATGCTTACTTTAGGAGAAAATATCGTCGTTAAAGATGGCGATACTGTAAAGTTATTCCATTTTAAATTGGTTTGAAGTGCCAGATCTCCATCTTTAACTTTCAATTTATCTCCACTATAAAAGGCATCAAATGAAAATAAATTCTTTGTAGAAATTTGAGATAAAAAAGTAAAGTTTGCATCCGAAAAACCATATTTCATATCCTGAACATCGTTTTCTGAATCTGATTTTAATAACGGCCCCACAACTTCATCAATATACGTTTTTCTGCCAGAAATATAGAAACCGTTTTTATCGTTAATCGGAACTGCTAATGTTAATTGCGAAGCCAAAATTCCGGCATTTCCCTGAATTGAGAATTCAGAAGGTATTTTTTTATTGGTATTTAAAAGCGTTGTAGAACTCAAACGTCCGCCGTATTTTGCATTTGAGCTTGATTTATCAAATTCTATATCTTTAATATGATCTGTATTGTAGAAAGGAAATATTCCCAGTAAATGCGACATTCCATAAATTGGCGTTTCATTATACAAAATCGCGTTGTGTCCGGGATCGCCGCCCCTAACGTATAAATAACCATTTGCATCGCCTGAATTTTGCACTCCGGGCGTTAGCTGTAAAAGTTTTATAACATCTGTTGTTCCTAAAAGCGTTGGAACGGAGTTTAGGTCTTTTAGATTAAAAGAAAGTTTTCCGCCTGACAAGGTTTTAATTCCGTTTTTCTTATCATTTGAAATAATTACTTCTTTTAACTGAGCAATATCTTTTTCTAAAATAATAGAAAACATGGTGTCCTTTTGAACACTGCAGTAAATTGTTTTTGAAGTAAAACCTAACTGATTAATCGTTAAAGCCATATCCCCTGCAGGAATACTTTCAAAAAAGTTACCTAAAGTGTCGGTAACTGCATGTTTTTGTTTTTGATTTATTTCAAATAAAACATGGACACCTGCAAGAGTCTGGTTGTCAGAAGATTTTACATTTCCTGTGATCTTTATATTTGACTGCGCAAAAATGTTTGAAAAACAGAATAAAAAAAAGAGTATAACAGATTTTGACACGTAAATTTTAATAAGAAAAGTGCGAAAGTAAACAATTATAACCCAAATACATCAGGTTATAATTGTTTAGTTTTAATCTTATTTCAATTTCTTCAAATACATATTAACCACATTATCCAAACCTAGGTAAAGTGCCTCAGAAATCAATGCGTGTCCAATAGAAACTTCTAATAATCCCGGAATGTTCTGCTTAAAGAACTGAATATTATCTAAACTTAAATCGTGGCCGGCATTAATTCCTAAACCTAATTCGTTTGCCAATTCAGCTGCTTTTACATACGGGTCGATTCCGTTTTTATTTCCCAAATCATATTGATGTGCAAAAGCTTCGGTATACAATTCAATTCGGTCTGTACCTGTTTTTTTTGCACCTTCGATCATTTCTAAAACAGGATCAACAAAAATCGATGTTCTGATTCCGTTTCTTTGAAATTCCTGAATTACTTCTTTTAAATACTCTTGGTTTTTAATAGTATCCCAGCCGGCAGAAGATGTAATAGCACCAATTGCATCCGGAACAAGAGTAACCTGATCCGGTTTACATTCTAAAACCAAATCAATAAAATTATGCTGCGGATTTCCTTCAATATTATATTCTGTAGTAACAATTGCTTTTAAATCGCGTGCATCCTGATAACGAATATGACGCTCATCCGGACGCGGGTGAATCGTAATTCCCTGCCCTCCAAAACGCTGAATATCGGCAGCAACCTTTAATAAATCTGGAACATTTCCGCCTCGAGCATTTCTCAGCGTTGCAATTTTATTGATATTAACACTTAACTTTGTCATATAAATAGATAATTAATTCAAGTAACACTATATTTGTTACGACAAAAATACAAAGTAAAACGCAGCAGTTTTTGGTATTTTTTGATTATTTTGCATCAAATATCTTCGATTGATTTATGACAGAAATTACAAACTATATCACAAACGATTTCAGAGCGATTGATAGTCAGGAAACGATAGCCTCGGTTCAGGATTTTTTTATTGATGTAAATTTTTCTCATTTTCCGGTTTTAGAAGATGGGATTTTTATTGGAAGCATCTCTTCTGACGATGTCGAAACTTTTGACACAGATAAAAAAGCAATTGACTATAAATATACTTTAGAACGTTTTTTTGCCAGAAAATCAATGATCTGGCTTGATGTTCTGGAAGTTTTCGCTAAAAACCACACTAACATACTTCCTATTCTAGATGAAAACAATAACTATATAGGTTATTATGAGATAGAGGATATTATGAAATTTTTTCAGGAAACTCCATTTTTAAAAGAACAAGGCGGTATTATTATTGTTCAAAAGGGACTTTTAGATTACTCTATGAGTGAGGTAACGCAGATTGTAGAAAGCAATAATGGTAAAATTCTGGGCTGTTTTATTTCTGAAGCTGATGTTGAAAATGTTCAGATCACGATAAAAATAGGCTTAGGCGCTATAAATGAAATTATTCAAACTTATAGACGATATGGTTATGAAATTATTTCTGAACATCAGGAAGACAACTATATTAACAGCTTAAAAGAACGCTCTGATTATTTAGACAAGTACCTTAATATTTAAATTAGAAAATTTGTCAATGAGAAAATTATTTCACTTAATGAAATTATCAAATTGACACATGTTCTCATTATCTAATTAGAAAGAATGAAAATAGCCATTTACGGACAATATTACCAAAACAGTACAGAACCTATTATAAAAGACATTTTCGCGTTTTTCAATTCCAATAATGTGGAAATGGTGATCGAAGAAAATTTCCTTAATATGCTCTACGAAAAGCAGCTTGTAAAAAAGGATTACAAAACTTTTCCTTCGAACTCTGCTTTAGACAACAGTTTTGAAATGCTTATAAGTATTGGCGGCGACGGAACTATTTTAAGAGCCGCAGCTTTTGTTCGTAATTCAGGTGTTCCGTTGTTAGGAATAAATGCCGGCCGATTGGGTTTTCTTGCAAAGGTTCAAAAAGAAAACATTGATATTTTACTGCAGTATGTTATTAACCAAAATTATACAACTTCAGAGAGAACTTTATTGGGCTTAACATGCGAACCTTTTAATGAGGCTTTTAAAGAGCTTAATTTTGCCATGAACGAAGTTACGGTGAGCAGAAAAGACACAACCTCGATGATAACGGTAGAAACTTATTTAAACAATGAATATCTAAACTCGTATTGGGCAGATGGTTTAATTATTTCTACACCTACAGGTTCAACAGGATATTCATTAAGCTGCGGCGGACCTATCTTGACACCAGATGTAAAAAGTTTAGTAATTACGCCAATTGCACCACATAATTTAACCGCCAGACCACTTGTAATTCCAGACGATACCGAAATTACACTTCGCGTAACAGGCCGTGAAGACCAATATTTAGTTTCTCTGGATTCAAGAATTTCTTCAGTACAAAACGAATCTGTTCTTAAAATCAAAAAAACCGATTATAAAATCAAAATGGTTGAAATACCAGGCGAAACTTTCTTAAAAACATTAAGAAACAAATTGCTCTGGGGAGAAGACAAGAGAAATTAAACTCTTTTCTCGTTCCAACTATACGATATTACTATATTTTCTCGTTCTGCATGTAGAGAATCATCATTAAATGTCTCAAAATCATATCGTAAATTGAAAAAAAAACACATTTAACTAAAGGAACGTTGATTCGTATCGATAATTATTATATTTGCACGCAATTCTGAATTAAATGAAGAAAATTTTTAATTTATTGTTATGTTTTTTCCCTTTTATAACACTGCAGGCTCAAATAAACGAGCTTGGTGTTTTTATTGGCGGAAGCAACTTTGTTGGTGACGTAGGAAGTACAACTTACATTAACCCTGATAAGCCGGCTATTGGTATTTTATATAAATGGAATAGAAGCCCAAGACATTCTTATCGTTTTTCTTATACACAATCTACGATTGCAGCAAACGACTTTGACTCTGATGAAACAGGCAGAAACAAAAGAGGTTATCGTTTTAAGAACAATGTAAAAGAATTTTCAGCTGGTTTAGAATTCAATTTTTTCGATTTTAATCTGCACGATTACCATACAAAAGTTACTCCTTATATATATTCGGGTTTAAGCTTTTTTCTATATGACGGGTTGTATCGATATTCATCAAACCCTAATAACATACAAAGTGTTAACTCAAACTCATTTGCCATACCTATGATTTTGGGTATAAAATCAAATGTAACACCGCATTTTGTTATAGGAGCCGAAGTTGGGGCTAGATATACTTTTACAGATAATATCGATGGAAGTAATCCTAATACCAGCAACGCAAACATTCTAAAATTTGGAAATTTAAATAATAATGACTGGTATGTCTTTTCGGGTATTACTCTAACATATACCTTTGGACAAAAACCTTGCTACTGCGCAGAATAATAAAATGAATTTACTAGACTCAATAGATCAATCAAACTTACCAAAGCATCTGGCCATTATTATGGACGGAAACGGACGCTGGGCCAAACAACAAGGCTTTTTAAGAGCTTTTGGTCATGAAAACGGCACAAAATCTGTAAAAAAAACAATCACAACCTGCGCCAAACTTGGTATCGAGTATTTAACGCTATACGCTTTTTCTACAGAAAACTGGAATCGTCCAAAATTGGAAGTTGAAGCATTAATGAAAATATTGATTAACTCTTTAAAAAAAGAGCTTGTTACACTGCAGGAAAACAATATTAGACTTAATGCAATTGGAAATCTTGATAAATTGCCAAAAACTGCACAAAAGGAACTTTTAGATGTTATCGACAAAACGAAAAACAATACAAGACTAACCCTGACTCTTGCTTTAAGTTACGGATCCAGAGAGGAATTGGTAAACGCTGTTAGAGCAATAAGCGATAAAGTTAAAAATAATATAATTTCAATAGACACTATTGACGATTCAATTATAAATGAGCATCTTTACACGCAAAATTTACCTGACGTAGATTTATTAATACGAACAAGTGGAGAACATAGAATAAGTAATTTCCTGCTGTGGCAGATTGCCTACGCTGAATTGTATTTTACTAATGTCTTGTGGCCAGACTTTAAAGATCAAGATTTATATGAGGCTATTATTAGTTATCAAAAAAGAGAACGTAGATTTGGAAAAACCAGTGAACAAATTAAATAATTTTTTAGTGTTACAAAAAAGAATACCACAAATAATCTGTACCCTTTTATTATTGGGTAGTTTTTCACAAATAAAAGCTCAAGATAGAGTTCCTTTTGATCAAGGGAAAAAATATACTCTGGCTAAAGTATCTGTAGTTGGTAAAATAAGCTTCAATGAACAAACTGTAGTAACGTTTTCGGGACTGCAAAAAGGTCAGGAAATCACCGTGCCTGGTGAAGAAATCACAAGTGCAATTAAAAAATTAGGTAAACTTGGTCTTTTTGACGAGATTGCCTTTTACATTAATAAAGTAGAAAACGATAGTATTTATTTAGACTTAAATATTGTCGAACTTCCTAAATTAAACGAAGTTAAAATAACTGGTGTTAAGAAAAGTAAAGTCGAAGGATTAATTAAAGACAACAATTTAACCAAAAATAAAATTGTCAACGAAAACTTAATTACGACAACAAAAAACTACATCGAAAACAAGTATAAAAAAGATGGTTTTTACAACACAAAAGTTGTTATTACAACCACTCCTGACACTACCGCAGGAAATCAGGTAAACATGCTTGTAAGGGTTGATAAAGGGGATAAAGTAAAAATCAGCAGTATTGACTTTACAGGAAACAAACAGCTTTCAGACAGCAAACTTAGAGCTGCAATGAAAGATACAAAGCAAAAAAATGTACTGCGCGTTTTTAAAGCTTCAAAATTCATTCCTGAAAAATACAAAACCGATTTAGAAAAGGTTATCGCTTCTTATAAAGAAAAAGGATACCGTGATGCCCGCATTATTTATGATTCTGTTATTTACAACAAAAAGAAAAATATGCTTGCCATCAAAATTGATGTTGAAGAAGGAAACAAATACTACTTTGGTAACATTAAATTCTTAGGTAACACTGTATATTCTGACCAGCAGTTAAACCGCTATTTAGGTATCAAAAAAGGTGAAACTTACAATGGTGTTTTATTAGAAAAAAGAATTGCTGATAATACAAAACCAGATGGTGAAGACATTACAAACTTATATCAAAACAATGGTTATTTATTCTCTAAAATCAATGCTGTAGAGGTAAAAACAGTAAACGACACAATTGATTTTGAGATTAGAATTACCGAAGGTCCAATTGCATATTTCAACAAAATATATGTTACAGGAAATGATAAAACAAATGATCACGTAATTTATCGTGAGTTAAGAACTAAACCAGGAAACAAATACAGTAAAGAAGAATTAGTAAGAACAATTCGTGAAATTGGTCAGTTAGGATTCTTCGATCCTGAGTCTATTAAACCAGAATTTAGAAACGTTGACCCAGCAGCTGGAACTGTTGATATCGAATATCAATTAGTAGAAAAAGGATCAAGCCAGGTTGAGCTTCAAGGAGGTTACGGCGGTGGTGGTTTCATTGGAACCTTAGGTTTATCATTCAACAACTTCTCTGCTAGAAAATTATTTGACAAAGATGCTTACAAACCGCTTCCAATGGGAGATGGTCAAAAAGTAGCACTTCGTTTACAAGGAAGTACATATTTCCAAACTTATAGTTTATCATTCTCTGAACCTTGGTTTGGAGGTAAAAAACCAGTACAATTCAGTTCATCTATCTCTTATAGTAAACAGTTTAATTACAATTATTCATCAAGAGATGTAAACAGAAATCAAAGTTTTAATATTTTTACAGTACAAGTTGGTTTAGCGAAACGTCTTACAGTTCCTGATGATTATTTTGTACTTTCGCAGTCTGTAAGTTACCAGCATTATGATTTAAATAATTACTATACAGGATTATTTACATTTGGTAACGGAGCGTCGAGAAACTTAGCATATACTATTGGACTTTCAAGAAGTAATAAAGGGGTTAACCCAATATTCCCAACGTATGGTTCAGAATTTAGTATTTCTGCAAAAGTAACACCTCCATACTCTCTGTTTAACAATATAAACTATGGAGATTTACAAAACCAAAAAGAATATAAAACACAATATACAGGAACAACAACCACAACCGGTATTGACGGACAGGCAATAAACCCTGGTGACTATACTAAAACTGAAACAGTAAATGGCCAGTCAGGAACTGTAAGTGTTGGATCTGATTATAAAAGTGCAGATACAGATGTTGGAAAAGTCGATCAAAAGAAATACAACTGGTTAGAATATTATAAAGTTAAATTTAAAGCTGACTGGTATACGAAAATATATGGTAAGTTAGTTTTAAGAACTTTAACTGAATTTGGTTTCTTAGGAGCTTATGATCAGTCAAGAGGAGTTGTACCATTTGAGCGTTTCTATTTAGGAGGAGACGGTATGGCAAACTACTCAATGGATGGTAGAGAAACGATACAGTTAAGAGGTTATCCTAATAACTCATTAACACCAATTATTGAAGACAGAAATAGTTCTAGATACGGACAGCAGATTGGAGCAACAATTTATAACAAATTCTCTATGGAATTACGTTATCCAATTACATTAAAATCATCTGCATCTATTTATGCATTGACGTTTTTAGAGGCAGGTTCATCATATCCAACGTTCAAGGATTACAATCCGTTTGACTTGAATCGTTCTGCTGGTGCCGGTTTACGTGTATTCATGCCTGCATTTGGATTATTAGGTATTGATTTTGGTTATGGATTTGATGCTCTTCCAGGATCTACTACTAATAAAGCAAATGGCTGGGAAACACACTTTATCATAGGACAACAATTTTAGAAATTATACGTTTGGTTAAAAATCGACAAATAAAGTAATGTTATGAGAAAACAATTTTTATTTATATTTTTAGCCTTGATTGTAGCTAATACAAGTCAGGCACAAGGCAAGACAACTAGAATTGGCTACATTGATATGGAGTATATTCTGGAAAATGTTTCTGATTATAAAGAAGCAAAATCACAATTGGAGCTCAAAGCCCAAAAGTGGAAACAAGAAATAGAAGCCAAAAAATTAAATATAAATTCTCTTAAAGAAGGTCTTAAAACTGAAAAAGCTTTATTGACGAAAGAATTAATCGAAGAAAGAGAAACTGAAATTAAATTTCAGGAAAATGAAATGCTGGATTATCAGCAAAAGCAATTTGGAGCCGACGGGAATTTAATGAGACAGAAAGCCGCTTTAGCAAAGCCGATTCAGGATCAGGTTTTCACCGCTGTTCAGGATATTGCAGAGGCTAAGAATTATGATTTTATTTTTGATAAATCATCAGATTTGACAATGCTTTTCAGTAATAAAAGATTCGACATCAGCGATCAGGTGATTCGTATTTTAAATAGAACTGATAAAAGAGAGCAATTGAATAAAAAACAATTGAAAGAACAAGAAGCAAAAGAAAATCGTGAAAATGAAATTGATGAAAATCCGGCAATGGCTGATCGTCAAAAAGCATTAGATGAAAGAAGAGCCGCGAGAGAAAAGCTTATTGAAGACAGAAGATTAGAACAGGAAGCGAAGAAAAAAGAATACGACGACAGACGTAAAGCGATGCAGGCCGAAAGAGATGCGAAAAAAAATGGCACGGTTTCTGAAACTGCAAAAACAACGGAAGCGGCAAAAACAACCGAGGCTGTAAAAACAGATGCGACTGCAAAACCTGCATCGACAACTGAAACAACTACAACTCCGGCAGAAACTGCAGCAAGTAAAGCAGAAGAAAGACAAAAGCTTTATGAGCAGCGCAAAAAAGAGTTAGAAGAAAGAAGAAAAAAAATACTCGAAGAACGAGAAGCGGCTAAAAAAGCAAAAGAAGCCGAAACACAAAAAACAAATACGACCAATAATTAATTAATATTTTAAAAATGATGAAACAAATCAAAACTTTACTAATTGCTGCAATACTAGTTTTAGGAGCAAGTAACACAATGAACGCACAGGCTAAGGTTGCCCATGTTGATGTTAGCGAGATTATGTCGAAAATGCCTGCGATGCTTGATGCTCAAAATCAACTGCAAAAATTAAGTGGGACATATGATGCTGAATACAAAAAAATGGTTGACGAATACCAAACTAAAATCAAAAAGTACGAAGCAGAAGCTGCTACAGTAACTGAAGCTGTAAACGGAGATCGTTCTAAAGAAGTTCAAGATATGCAAAAAAGAATTGTTGATTACAGAGACAATGCACAAAAAGAACTACAACAAAAAGAAACTGATATCGTAAAACCATTAATGGAAAAAGTAAGAGCTTCTATCCAAAAAATTGGAAAAGCTAAAGGTTTCCAATACGTATTAGATGGTTCTACTCTTTTATTAGCTGATGGTCCAAACATCACTGCTGATGTGAAAAAAGATTTAGGATTCTAAGAAAAACGATTCTGATAAAATTAAAAACGGCTCAAACTTTTTAAGTTTGAGCCGTTTTATTTTAAGGTATTTCTCTGTAAAGTGATAAGGTATAAGGTTTATTAAATTCAAAAAAAAAGAGCCTGAAATCAGGCTCCTTTTCTTCAACACACAAACGTGTATTAATTTCTTGGCGGACATTTAGTTCCTGAAGGAAAACATTCCCAAATAGGCTTTTTGTTTTCTTCAAATCCCACGATACAAGCGATACCGTAGCACTCTGGAGCATTTCCTCCATTAATTTTTTTAAGCTCTTCTTTAGTCAGCTTTTCAGATGACAAATTTTCAATAATTTTCATAGTGTTATTGTTTTTTGGGTGAAGTATAAATATAGTATTTTATTTACAATAAAATATCTTTTTATTTAAAAAAAACCAAATTGCAGAGAAAGTAAAAAATACTAATTTTGTAATATGACAAACAATAATCCTATAGGCGTTTTTGACTCTGGAATTGGAGGAACCTCCATTTGGAGTGCTATTCACGATTTACTTCCAAACGAAAAAACAATATATTTAGCAGACAGCAAAAACGCTCCTTATGGTCAAAAAACCAAAGAAGAAATTGTTGCACTAAGCAAAAAAAATGTAGAGTTTTTATTAGAAAACAATTGCAAGCTAATTGTTGTAGCCTGTAATACCGCCACAACAAACGCCATTAGAGAACTGCGCAATGATTATGACATTCCGTTTATTGGAATTGAGCCTGCTATAAAACCCGCAGCTACTAATTCGAGAACACAGGTTATTGGAATCCTGGCCACAAAAGGAACTCTTAACAGCGAGCTTTTTAATAAAACTGCCGAAATGTTTCAGCATACCACAATTATTGAGCAGGTGGGTTATGGATTAGTCCAGTTAATTGAAGATGGGAATTTAAATTCACCAGAAATGACTCAATTACTTGAATCTTATTTACAGCCAATGATTGACGCTAATATTGACTATCTTGTTTTAGGATGCAGTCATTATCCTTATCTGATTCCGCAGATAAAAAAGATTCTTCCGGACCACATCCAGATTATAGATTCTGGAGAAGCAGTAGCAAGACAGACTCAAAATGTATTACGCGAAAAAGCTGGATTTACTGATGGTAAAAACAACAGCGATCCTGTGTTTTATGTAAATTCAAATCCAGCAGTATTAAAATCAATTTTAGAAAACAAATATCCTGTAATAGAAAAAGATTTTTAAGGTTATTCGAATTTTCGTTTTACAAACCAAATTCCGTCTAAAGACAAATTGATAGATAACTTGTGATAATTTTCTTTGATTAAATCATTCGCAATTCTTCCTTTTTGTCCGTAAGAGTACGAAATATTTAAAGCCGAAAAAGTGTTTTCAATTGGCAGTCTGACTCCAATAGAGATTGACGCATCGTTAACTCTTTTGCCATCAACTTCCAGATAACCAGTATCAAAATTAGCTCCTGCAAAATATTGCACCCTGTCCCAATATTTTCGGAAATTTCTCTTTTCATTAAAATAAGTAAGACCAAAGGCAAATCTGTCCTGATTGACAAACTCTCCGTATAAATCAGACTGTTTGGTGTCTTTCCATAAACTCTTCTGATAGTCGAATGTCGTAGTCAGGACTTTCTTAAACTTTTTACTGATCCCCACCCCTATTTCTGAAGGCAGATAATAATCATCAACATCTGATGCCACATCAGTTTCAATAGCATTGTAAACATCATCAGTAATCGTTTCAACAGTTTGTATTTTTGAACTCTTAATTTGCGCCGGCAGTTTAAAAGTTGCCCCAATAGTAAGCGTTGAATCAATTTTATACTGCATTCCTAGAGTAGCGCGAAGACCGTTATAATCTGTCTTTTTATGAACATTTGTAATTGAATTTAAAATCGAAAATGTTCGGTCATCCACAACATTCCCAAACAGCAAAGCTGCAGAAGCTCCTACCGATAGTTTTTCAGTTACACGATATCCGTATGAAAAATCAAAATTATTCAATCCGCCTGATCCTCCCGCCGTTAAATAATACGATTCATTACTATCAGCTATAGGCAGTTTCAAATTTGAAATCTTGTATGATGCGCTTGAATATGGACGCAGTGCAACGCTGAATCCTGATCTTTTAGTAATAGGAAATGCAAAAGCAAGATGCGAAAACTGAAAATTATTACGCTTCTCACTTCGGGAATTATTTTGATAAGTTGTCGCAATGGCTTTTCCACCAACATCCAGCATAAAATGATTAAGAGGCATTGATCCTAATGAAGCCGGATTCAGGTTATTAATAAAATTACTGGATGGCAGTGCAATTCCAGATGATCCAATTGAAGGAATTGAGCCAAAATCAGAATCGTATAAACTTCCCACACCATATAATGAATATGGAGAACTTGATATACTTTGTGAAAACGAAGTAAGCGACATTAAAATGAAGCAGCTAAAAAAAACTATTTTATTTTTCATTTAATATGAGATGTAATAAACCTTAATTTGAATTTTATTTTGCGAATGCTTTTGATCTCCTAAAACAAGTCTGTCAACTGATTTAGATATTCCTGGTAAGGTTAAAATTAATGCAGACCTGGAATCAGAAGCTTTCAGCATTTCTTTCTGTAGAAAATTCCCTAACGGTATTGTATATCCAATGTTTTCATTGAACTCATCGCTTTTTTTATTTAAAATTCCATAAACAGAGTTACCAGCGGCATTGAGCAAAGGACTGCTGATTCTGTTTAAATTATCTCCCACATAAACCTTTAAGGAATCAGACAGCGGATATTTATCGGAATACGAATTATTAACCGGTTTTAAGAACAGCTGTGCATCGACAATTGCTCCATTAGCAGAAATGTATTTAAGCTGTTTTATATTTGGGAAATCAATCCTGCAGGCCACTCCTGTGCCAGATTGAATAAATCCCTGCTTATTGGTCTGCGAACTCGAAAGCCTTTGGGTAGAAATGGGTAAATTTTGAATTATTGTTCCGGTTTTATCCAGCGAGACAGAATTAAACTGTTTGGAAGCATCTGCAATAGTAAAATCTAAAATAAGCGAATCATCATCATTATCGGCTTGATATTTAGAATAGTACAACCTCACTTTGCTCGTTGAAACATTAAACCCAATTGCACTTGATGAGTTAGTTCCGGATGGCACTAATACAAGTCCTTTTAGATACTCTGTAAAATTGTCAAAACCTGTAATTTCTCTTTTTTTGATTTTCTGAAAAATATCTTGTCCAAACGCGTCACTCATTCTAATATTAATCGAATCCTTCTCTGTTGGTCTGGGTTTATATGAAATTGTTCCCAGAACTTCATCACTGTAAGTCAAAGTAGAATTATTATAAAAACTTTTATCGTCTACGTTTGGTTTTACTTTTTGAGTTAAACGATGGATATCGAATTTTTGAACCTGAGTTGTATCACCATAATAATAGTTATCGTATTTTAAAATCATCGAAATCGAATCAAAAACAAAATTAACCGCTTCGGTATCTGATCCTGAATTACTCAACGAATACGAACTTCCGGAAATTTGAAAATAGCTGTTCGATTTTATTTTTCCAAAAATTGGATCATCGTAATTTCCAACTAAAATTCGGCTCTGGCTTGAAGTTACCAGCGAATCAAAATTTATTGTAGACATTTCAACCGTAACGGTATCAACCATTACAACTTTATTATTGAGAGCAAGATAATCTGATCCAACAACAAACTCGCCGGCATCAGTATCTGTACCGCATGAAAATATAGTAAACGCAAAAAACAGCATTAATAAAAACTTGCCCATAATCAATTTTTTTGGCAAATATAAAAGGCACTATTCTGCAGTTCACTATAACATATACAGGCAAGCATATTTCGACTATAAATGGCGATAAAACATCTACAGTACATTAACTGCTTTCAATATTAGATTCAGCCTTAAAAAACGGGATTTAGTCTATCAAAAAGCGTCATACATATATCTTCTTTTTTTTAAAACCTTCGTCAGCCTACTTTTGAGCCAATAAATAAGTAATGAAAATAAGGTTTATAATTTGTTCCGTTTTTTTAATGTCAATATTAAGTATGAAAGCTCAGGAAAAGTTTTCGGTTAATATCGATTTAAAAACAGAACCTACTGATAAAATTGATTTTAATAAAACTAATGCGGGAGTGTTTTTTAGCCGAACAATAAGTTCTAAAAGCAGTATAAAAAATACATTATCGTATACTAATCTGAATTTGAGTTATGATAAAGACAGCTTTAAAAGTATAGACCAGTTACGCCAGATTCAGGATAAGTTTGAATTTTCTCATGAAATACTAAATGCCGTAAAACTAATTTTTTCGCTTACGCCAACAGCAAATTTTCAGCACAATTTAGATTTTTCTGATTTGTCGCTTTTAGGAAGTTTTGAAATCAGCAGACAGCTGAATTCAAAAACGACTTTAAATATAGGAGCCTCCAGAACGGCAGTTTTTGGTAATCCGAAATTCCTGCCTGTGGCTTCATTAAATTATAAAATAAACGAAAATGCAAATTTGCTGGTTGGTTTTCCAGATTCAAAAATTTCATATTCAAATAACATCCGAAACAAGTTTAGCCTGAACAATAGTTTTAATGGAAACTTTTACAATTTAGATGTTCAGAACAATATAAATAACAATGCTGTAAAAGCAGTTCTTTCGCAAATGACGACATCATTTGAATATGAAAGAAATGTCGAAAAAAACTGGTTTTTGAATTTCAAAGCCGGATATGATTTTGACAAAAAATATAAACTTACTGACAGTAAAGACCATACCGTTCATGATTATAATATTGGCAATGGATATGTTTTAGGAATAGGGATCAAATACAAACAATAAAATAAATTTTAAACACTATGAATAATTTAAAAAAAGGAATATTATTCGCCGCCCTGTTTTCGGGCCTGTTTTTTGTAAGCTGCAGCAACGATAATGACGATGATGATTTGGTAGGAAACTGGATTAAAAAATCAGCGTTTGACGGTCCGGCAAGATCTAGTGCGACAAGTTTTGTAATTGGAGATTATGCTTATGTAGCAACAGGCTACACGGGAGATGAATATTTAAAAGACCTTTGGGTTTATGATTCAAATGGGGATTATTGGGAACAAAAAGCCAATTTTACAGGTGTTGGAAGAAGTTCTGCTTCTGCTTTTACACTAAACGGAAAAGGATATATTGGTCTTGGTTATGACGGAACTAACAGATTAAAAGACTTTTACCAATACGACCCGTCAAACAACAGCTGGACTCAAAAAGCTGATTTTGAAGGAACAGCACGTTATGGTGCAGTAGGTTTTCAGGCAGCTGGCAAAGCTTTCTTTGGAACCGGTTATGACGGAAATTATCTTAAAGATTTCTATCAGTATGATGATACAGCAAATACATGGACTCTTGTAAATGGATTTGGCGGTAATAAAAGACGTAATGCAACTGTATTTGTAATTTCAGACAAAGCTTATCTGGTTACAGGAATAAACAATGGTGTATATCAGGAAGATTTTTGGGAATTTGACCCGGCTGCTAATACCTGGACAAGAAAAAGAGATATTGATAAAGATACAGATGATGATTACTCTTGGAATGATGACTATGCAATTACAAGATCAAATGCTTCTGGTTTCTCAATGAATGGATTAGGATATGTTGTAGGTGGTGAAAACATTAAAACTGCCTGGGAATATAATCCTTCTACAGATCTTTGGACAGAGAGAACGGCTATGGAAGGCGCAACCAGAACTGATGCTGTTGGTTTTGCAATTAACAATCGCGGGTTCTATCTATTAGGAAGAGTAGGTTCATCTTACTTTGATGATGTTTGGGAATTTAAACCGCAAGACGAACAAAGTGACGATGACAATTAATACTATTACACAATTCTTCTGGCGTAAAATCCAGAAGAATTTACTGCTTTTGTTTCTTGTTTTATCAATCGTTTCCTGTACAAAAAAAGAAGTACTAAAAACCGAAACATTTAAAACTGATACCGGCTGGGGATATTCGATTTCTTATAAAGAAAAAATCATTATTAAGCAGTCGATTATTCCGGTTATAAATGAAAACAAAAGTTTTTCGACACAAGATGATGCTTTAAAAACCGCTGGTTTAGTTGTTTCAAAACTCAAACAAAACTTATCCCCATCGGTAACCAAAAATGAATTAATTTTATTAAAAATAAAATTATAATGACGATAGATACCATTAAAAATACGAATTCAAATAAAATCTTATTCCATTTTATGATTTGGCTTTTCTTTATCCTGACTTCTTTAATTCAGTTTTACGAAAGTCCATTTAGGATCAATAATGATTTTTATGCACAATGGATAAGCGGTATTTTACTGTTTTATTTGAACTATTTTTATTTGGTTCCCGCTTTGCTTTTACAAAAAAAATACTGGCAGTATTTTGTATTTGCATTGGGTATTATTGTCATTTTTATGGTCATTAGAATAAATTATTTTATTCCTGAATTTAGACATTTAAGACCAGATAATATTGCTCCGGCCAGAATGATCCCCAGAGATCCTCATTTTTTACC
Organism: Flavobacterium johnsoniae UW101; assembly: GCF_000016645.1. Taxonomy (NCBI): domain Bacteria; kingdom Pseudomonadati; phylum Bacteroidota; class Flavobacteriia; order Flavobacteriales; family Flavobacteriaceae; genus Flavobacterium; species Flavobacterium johnsoniae. Next base: position 1,950,006 of record NC_009441.1, on the reverse strand, counting down.
AGAAGGAAAACATTTTAGAGTAGAAATGAGACAGCCGTTGTTTTTTAAAATCGGTCCTTCATTTTTTTACATTTTAATCCTTACAATAAGTGCCATTATCAGAACCCTGACAGAGTTCTATAATAATCAGCAAAATAAATTAATCGCCGAAACACACAGAACGAGTACCGAATTAATATACCTGCGTAAACAAACCAATCCGCATTTTTTATTCAATTCATTAAACAGTATTTATTCTCTGGCGCACAAGAAATCTGATTTGGTCCCTGATGCCATCGTGACATTGTCTGAACTAATGCGCTATATGCTGTATGAAACAGATAATAAAACGGTGGCTTTAGAAAAAGAAATCAATTATATCCAGAATTATATTGATTTACAAAAACTGCGGCTTAATAACATCGAAGACATTTATATAAATGTACATGGCGATACTAAAAACAAATTTATCGAACCATTGCTATTGATATCTTTTGTTGAGAATGCTTTTAAGTACGGAACCGACTATAAAGGCGCCGCACATGTTAAAATCAAAATTTTTATTTCTGAAAATGATCTTGATTTCTGGATTGAAAATACGATTGAAAACTATGTAAAAGATCCTGACAATTCAGGAATTGGACTGGTAAACATTCAAAACCGACTTGATTTACTTTATCCAAACGCACACGAACTAACTATTAACCAGGATAATCAATTTTACCGAGTGCATTTAAATCTAAAATTAGATAAAATTCAAACCGCAGTAAATTAAACAAATGTGATTATGGACAGAAAAAAATTTATCCGAAATGGTCTTTTAGGCATTACTGCTTTGGCAGGTGCTTCTAAATTATTAGAATCCTGTTCTAAAAGCGACAATGATGACTCAGACACAAATTCGTCTGGAGACGGAAGCTGTGTTGTTTCTCCCGCAGAAACAAAAGGTCCATTTCCTATCAAAACACCAAGTCAGCTGGTTTTAGAAAATATAAAATCAGATCGCGTGGGAGTTGCGCTTCTTATCAATTTAAAAATTGAAAATAAAAACAATGATTGTGCACCTCTTTCTAATGTTTTAGTAGATGTATGGCATTGTGACAAAGATGGAAATTATTCTGAATACGGCGGTACACAAATGCAGCAGACTGATTATACTTCGGTTCATTTTTTAAGAGGAAGACAAACTACAAATGCAAGTGGCGAAGTTTCATTTATATCTATTTACCCAGGCTGGTATCAAGGCAGAGCTCCTCACGTGCATGTTGAAGTTTTATCAAGCAGCGGTTCGTCTTTATTAGTAACTCAGATTGCTTTTCCTGAAAACATTTCCAGCGAAGTATATTCGAGCACTAATTATGCAGCTCATGGTCAAGCTGATACTTCGAACACAAAAGATAATGTTTTCTCAGACAGTCTTTCAAGCGAATTGGCAACGCTGACTGGAAATTTAACTGACGGATATACTTTAACCAAAACCATTACGGTAAACGGTTAATTTTAGAAACAACCAGTATTTTATGATAATTTTAAAACTTAATTTACTGGTTTAAAACTACTTTTGACTGCCAAAACAATTTAAAACTTAATTTCCAACAGATGAAATGTGTAATTATAGATGATGAACCTTTAGCAGTTGAACTATTAGAAGATTTTGTCAAAAAAGTAGATTCACTCGAATTAGTCAATACTTTTAATAACGCTATTGATGCTGTTTCATTTATCAATCAGAACAATATTGATTTGATTTTTCTGGATATCCAAATGCCTCATTTTTCTGGAATTGAGTTTATAAACACTATCGAAAAAAAACCTTTAGTAATCTTTACAACTGCTTATTCTGATTATGCTGTAGAAGGCTTTAATTTGGGTGCTGTTGATTATTTAGTAAAACCAATTCCGTTTCATCGCTTTTTAAAATCGGTTGTGCGAGCGCAGCAAATTAATAATCCCGCTGCTCCTGTTCAGGCCGTTTCAGAAAATGTTCCGGCTCCAGAAGTTGAACAGGATTTTATGTTTGTTAGAGCGGAATATGAAAATGTAAAAATGAATTTTTCGGATATATTATTTATCGAAGGTTTAAAAGATTACGTAAAAATATACACTACAGACAATAAATTTACACTGACTTTAATCAGCTTAATAAAACTGGAAAATCTGCTTTCAAACAAAGGATTTTCGCGAATTCACAGGTCTTACATCATCAATATAAAACATGTAAAATCAATTCAAAAAAATAAAGTTTTAATCAGCGACAAACGAATTCCAATAAGCGAAAGCTATAAAAATGCTTTCTTCGAGAAAATCAATTTATAAGTTTATAAAAACTTCAAAATAATCCCGATAGCTATCGAGACCAAATTCCAATAAAGCATCAATACTATTGGAATTTGGAATTTGTATTTTATTCTTCGTTTTTAAACCATCCTGAATACATTACATAATTGTTCGAAATACGTTCGATTTCGCCTGCAAAATCAGATTGATCAATGTCTTTTACTTTTTTAGCTGGAACACCTGCAAAAATAGTCCCCGAAGGAACAACAGTATTTTGAGTTAAAACAGCTCCGGCTGCAATAATCGAATTACTTTCAACAACGCAGTTATCCATTACAATAGCCCCCATTCCTATTAATACATTGTCATGAATCGTGCATCCGTGAACAATCGCATTATGACCAATTGAAACATTGTTTCCTATAATAGTTGGGTGTTTTTGATAAGTGCAATGAATTACGGCTCCATCCTGAATGTTTACTTTGTTTCCTATCTTAATAAAGTGAACATCTCCGCGAACCACAGCATTAAACCACACGCTGCAAGAATCTCCAAAAGAAACATCGCCGACAATTGTTGCATTTTCAGCAACATAACAATCTTGTGGTATTGAAGGTGCTTTTCCGTTTACAGATTTTATAACCATAATATTTTTTTAATTAACTGCAGGGCAATTACAATCGTAACGCTCTTTTCTGCAAAATAAATTAATTCCTAAAGTAATCTGGTGATAACCGCCAGTATCAAATTTTACATCTCCCGTAACTTGAGAATAAGTATAGGCAAACATAAAGTTTTTAAAATTAACGCCTACTATTGGCGTAATGTATTGTAATTTTTGAGACGAAACACCGCTCCCTGAACTATACTGTGCTCCATCAAAACTTCTTCTATACGATAATGCAGCCCACAAACTTCCAAAATCCATATTCTTGTACGCTTTTAAATTCAAGTCTATAGACTTTTGTTTGGTCTGATCAAAATATTGAAATAAAATTGAAGGTTCCCAGGTAATTTTATCTCTTTTTCCAAACACATATCCGGCACTAAAAAGAAATTTTCTCAAATTGTCACTTTCATAATCTGTATACAGCTCTCTTCTTGTTTCAAGAACTCCCTGAACCGTTGCATGTGCATAAAAATCAAGAAAATTATACGATGCTCCAATATCTAAATTGAAATAAGAATCTTTTTGAATGGAACCAAAAACAATAGGATCGAAAACATTTCCGAATTTAGTTTCATCTAACTGATTCTGAATCAATCCCCCGCTGATACCAAAAGAAAGCTGATTTAAATCGAGTTCGTCTCTCGAAAACATAATATGATGAGCATACGTAAGCTTTACACCTTTTTCTGAATGGTAACCGTTTTTATCATTAAAAACAATAATTCCGGCACCTGAACGCTCTCCTACTCTTCCGTTAAAACTTAAAGTTTGAAGCGACGGCGCATCTTCCTGACCAAACCATTGTTTTCTGGCTGTTAACCTAATTTTTGCACAGTTAGCGGCACCCGCCATTGAAGGGTGAATTAAGTAATAGTTGTCCGATAAATAATCTGAATAAACAGGAATTCCTTCTTGTGAATAGGTAAAGAACGAAGTAATTAAAAAAACAAATAAAAACTTGATTTTTAATTTCATAATGGTTAGCTAGTTTATATAATTTTTGCTCTCTTATTAATTTCGTACGAATTATTTGAAAAGAGTCTTAATTATTTTATTAAAAAATCAAATATAGCCATAAGTAGAAAATAACTTTAGTAAATTTGCAAAAAATTACTGCCATGACAAAAATCACTATAAAAGAAACTCAAAATCCAACGATATTAAAGTTCGAATTTGAAGATTTTATCACTCAAAATCAAAGCTTTGAATTTAAAAACATTGACGAAGCACAAGCATCTCCTTTAGCACAGCAATTGTTCTATCTTCCGTTTGTAAAAACAGTTTATATTTCAGGAAACTTCATTGCAATCGAAAGATACAGCATTGTAGACTGGGACGATGTAAAAGATGCCGTTGCAGAACAAATTACATCATTTGTAGACAAAGGCGGCGTTATTATAAAAGTTGACGAAAATAAAGCTAAAAAACAGCCTATTACAGTTTATGGAGAAACAACTCCAAACCCTGCTGCTTTAAAATTTGTAGTAAGCAGAATGTTGACCAGAAATGCGGTTGAATACAAAAATATCGATCAGACTGCTTCTTCTCCATTGGCTCAGGAATTATTTAAATTTCCTTATGTAAAAGAAGTATTTATTGATGAAAATTATATTTCTGTAACCAAATACGAAATCAACGACTGGCAGGAAATTACCTTAGAATTAAGAACATTCATCAAACAATTTATCGAAAACGGAGGAACTGTTTTAGATGAAAGCTTAATTCAGACTGCAACTAAAAATGATGTTACAAAAGACGAAGCTTTTGACAAACTGGATGTAACTTCTCAGCAGATTATCAACATATTAGAAGAATATGTAAAACCAGCAGTTGCGGCTGATGGAGGAAATATTGCTTTTGATTCTTATAATGAAGATGACAAAACCGTAAAAGTGATTTTACAAGGAGCTTGCAGCGGTTGTCCTTCATCAACATTTACTCTAAAAAGCGGAATCGAAAATATGCTGAAAAGTATGCTGAATGATGAAGCTATTAAAGTTGAAGCTTTGAATGCATAAAACATTTAATACATTATAGAAAGCGTCTCAATCGAGGCGCTTTTTTATTTAGGAATAATTATTGAAAGGTATTAACACATAGAGACATCAAGACTATTTAGCAATAAATACTCCAGCGGAGCATAATATTTATAGCATGTACCCGTGATTTCAAGCTCCAGAGGAGCGAAACATATATTATTTAAAATATGCCGCTCCTCTGGAGCTTTTCATACATGGAAATAAATTATGCTATAAATATTATGCTCCGCTGGAGCCTTTTGTTTCTATGCGTTTAAAATTAAACCAAACTAATTCGCTATCAATTAATTATTATAAAATTTAATTGTAATTCTCGAAAAACAATTAATATTGTATTCTAAACCAACCAAATCAAAACCATGGGATTAACTTCATTTTTTACCAATTTATTTGGATCTGCAAAAGAAAAAACTACCGATTTTGCTGCACAGGCAGAAACTACTGTTGAAGAAATTAAAGACGCCGCAGAACCTATACTTGAAAATGCTGCCGATTTAATCAGCGATGTATTTGATTCTATAAAAGAAGTCCTGTCAGAAAACACCAATTCTGATTATGAACTTGTTACAGAAACTGTTGTAGACGTAAGCGAAGATGCTGTAACCGATTTTGATTCTGAAGAGTCAGAAAAATAAGCAGTTTCTGATTTAAAAGATAATTATTTTATATTTGCAGCAATCAATACACCTTCTCTATTGAGAAGGTTTTTTTAATTAAAATAATGTACATCAATCCTGAACAATTAAGCAGTTACGCGGCGAAATTTATTAATCTTTTAATTGATTATTCGCCAAAATTAATCTCAGCATTTCTAGTTTTATTTGTTGGTTTATATGCCATAAAATTCATCAACAGAATTATTAGAAAAATAATGGAAAAGAGAAATCTGGATCCAACATTGACCAAATTTCTTGCTGATATTTTACTATGGGCTTTACGAATTTTATTATTTGTAACCTTTATTTCAAACCTCGGAATCGAGACTTCTTCATTCGTAGCCATTTTAGGTGCTATGGGTCTTGCAGTTGGTTTATCACTGCAGGGATCACTTTCTAATTTTGCCGGCGGTATGTTAATTATCGTTTTTAAGCCTTTTAAAGTTGGCGATACGATCGAGGCTCAAGGTGTTATAGCAACGGTGCTGGAAATTCAAATTTTTGTTACCAAAATGCTTACCGGAAACAATCAGACCGTTTTTGTGCCAAATGGAGCTTTGTCAAACGGAACAATTATTAATTACTCTATGCAGGGAGAAAGAAGAGCTGATCTAACTTTTTCAGTTTCTTATGATTCTGATATTAAAAAAGCAAAAGATATTCTTTTGGAGGTTTTAAACAAAAATCCAAAAGTGCTTCAAAAGCCTGCTCCGGAAGTTTTTGTTAAAAATTTATCGGCAAGTTCTGTAGATTTTGCAGTACGTCCGTGGGCGAAGAATGCTAATTATGGAGCTGTTTTTTCTGAAACGCTCGAAGATTGTAAAACAGCTTTAGATCAGGCAGGAATTTCTGTTCAGCCTTTTACACTTCAAAAATAAAAATGGATTACTGCTTTTTAGGCAGTGTCATCATAAAATCTTTTAAATAATAAGGTTCAAAGTAAGCGACATCAACAGTGTCGCTTTTTTGATACTTATCGTAACTGATTTTACTCATTTCATTTGCCGAAGGATATTTGATTTCTTCTAAAAACACAAAGTTATCTTTAGTCAAAACAGGTTTGCATTTCTCCGCACAATCTCCTACGAAATAAAGTGTTTCTTTATATGCTGCAAAAGAATCTTCTGTAATAATTTCTGCCTGAATTGTTCTTTCTACTTCTAAATCTGCATTAAAAATTTCGCTGTAAACTTCCATCCTTCTGGCATCAAGCATCGGAATAATTTTTCCTTCAGAAATTTTAGCTTTAGAGGCCAGAGTCTGCAAAGTATCTACCGCAATTAAAGGGATATTTAATGCATAACACAATCCTTTTGCTGCCGAAACGCCAATTCGTAACCCGGTATAAGAACCTGGCCCCTGGCTTACTGCAACTGCATTTAAATCCTGAATTGAAACTCCAGATTCTGCAATAGCTTCTTCAATAAAAACATGAAGTTTTTCGGCGTGCGAATATCCTTCTTCTGCAATTTCTTTACAAAGAATAGTTTCTCCATTTTTTGCAATTGATACTGAACAATTTTTGGTTGCTGTTTCGATATTGAGAATAAAAGACAATGTGTATGATTTTAAAATTAATTATTTCAGGCTGAGAGAAAACTTAATTCTGCTCAGCCTGACAAATATATCTTATTTATTTTTTAGGAGCGTCAGCTTTTTTAAGTTTAACTTTATCTCCAGAATTTAGTTCTTTAGAAACGGTTGTATAAGGCCCTGTAATTACTACATCTCCAGATTTTAATCCAGACATTACTTCGATATTCGTATCATCCTGAATTCCGGTTTTAATAATTCTGATTTTAGCTTTATCACCTACTTTTACAAAAACACACTCAAATTTCTTATCGCTTTTTGGAGTTGTTTTTTTCTCGTTTGGATCGTCAACTTTAAAATCTTTAACAGCCGTTGTATCAGATTTTACAACTACAGAACTAATTGGTACTGCCAAAACATTGTTTTTAGTTGTGGTAATAATATCTACTGTTGCTGTCATTCCAGGTCTAAAAGGCGAATAAGCATCTGGTTTTCCTTCTAATAAATCCTGATATGATTCTTTTAAAATACGAACTTTAACTTTAAAGTTTGTAACCTGATCTGATGTTAATGTTGTGCTGGCAGAATTAGAAATACTGGTTACTACACCTTTAAATTTCTTTTTTAGGTAAGCATCGACTTCAACATTTGCTTCGTCTCCAATTTTAATTTTTACGATATCATTTTCATTAACATCAACTTCAACTTCCATGTTGTTAAGATTGGCAACCCTTAAAAGTTCTGTTCCGGCCATTTGCTGTGTTCCTAAAACACGCTCTCCTAATTCTACATTCAATACAGAAATAGTACCATCGGCAGGAGCATAAATTGTGGTACGTCCTAAATTATCTCTGGCTTCTGTTACAGATGCCGAAGCACTTTGAACATTATAGTACGCATTTTGTTTTGTTGCTTTGGCAACTTCGTATGTCGAAATAGCTTTATCCCAGTCTGACTTTGAAATTACTCCTTTGTCGTATAATGTTTTATTACGTTCGTAATTGGCTTTAGCTTCTTTAAAACTGGCTTCAGATTGTACTAATCCGGCTTTTGTTCCAGATAAATTTGCTACAGATCTTTCTAGTCCTGAAGTATATAAATCAGGATTTATTTTTACTAATAAATCTCCTTTTTTTACAACCTGCCCTTCTTTTACATTTAACGCAATAATTTCACCGGAAACCATTGATGAAAGTTTTACTTCTATTTCCGGCTGGATTTTTCCAGTCGCCGATACAGTTTCAACGATTGTAGAAGCTGTTACTTTTGAAGTTTCAACTTCTTTTCCTTCATCTTTATTTCCTATTACTCCTGCCTTAGAAAGACTTACTAATAATGCAATTAGAACTAATGCCCCGCCAACTGAGAAGTAAACTATTTTTTTTGACATAATAAATTATTTTGTAATAACTGGAACAATTGGAATTCCGAAATAGAATTCAAGTATTTTAATTTTAAACATGTAATCGTATTTCGTTCTAATAACGTCTGATTGTGCATTTGTAAGCAAAGTTTGTGCTTGTGTAAAATCAAATGAATTCATTAAACCAACATCGTACTTTTCTTTAGCATAATTATAGGCCTGCTGTCTTGCTTCTAAAGAAACTGTTGCAGATTCATAGGTATTTAAAGCACCTTTTGCATCTGTAAAAGCAGTATAAACGTTACGCTGCAAATCTAAGCTTTTTTGTTCCAAATCTATTTTAGATTTTTCCAAACTTACTTTGTTTCTTTCAACATTGTTTCTAACAGAGAAACCATTAAAGATTGGCACACTTAACTGAAATCCGAAATTGTGTCCTTTATTATCACTAAACTGAGTTAAAACGGGATCTGGACCAACGTAAATTGGATTTCCTGCTGCATCAGCTCCAATTAGTCGGTCACTGTAACTTGCACTTGTGCTGAAAGAATAGAATCCTCTTAAAGTTGGCTGATAAGCTCCTTTTGCAATTGAAACATTTTTCTCGGCAATTTCCAAATTAGTCTGTGCTAATTTTAATTCCGTTCTAATTTCTTTTGCTTTATTGTAGATATCAATTGGCGATTGTGCCATGATATTGTTTTCATCTTTGGCATTTGTATCATCTACTACATCAAAATCAGCAAACTCTTTTAATTGTAAAAGCTGCGCTAAACTCAATTTTGAAATCAGTAAATTGTTTTCAGAAACTGTGATATTTTGCTTATCTGTTGCAACAGTAGCTTTTAAATCAAATAAATCACCACGGGGAATTGTTCCGGCATTAACCATTTCCTCAGAACGTGCAAGACGTTTTTCGTCAATAGCTAATTGTTCTATTCTTACTTTTAAATTTTCTTTGTTAGATAAAATCTGCAGGAAAGCGTTGGCTACATTCAGAGAAATATCTTCCTGCATTTTCAACAATTGATATTTTGATGCTACAATAGCAAGTGAAGCTCTTCTATATGCATTTTGATTTTGCAGACCTTTGTAAATATCAACATTGGCATTTACTCCTAATGAAGAATACTGAGTAGTCTGCGTAGTTGCAATGTTGGTAACCGGGTTAACGTTCAAACCAATATTCCAAGAGTGTGAAGCATTTCCGTTTACTGTTGGCAGATAACTTCCCAAAGCACCTCTTTTATCAATATCTGCTGTTTTTACATCAAGTTCAGACAGCTTAATCGTGATATTGTTATCTAATGCGTATCTCACACATTCTTCTAAAGTCCATTGTTTTGTTTGTGCCTGGCCCGATAATCCAAAACCGAACAGCATGGCAAAAACAAGACTATTATATTTATTTATTTTCATATATTTTGATTGATGGCGCAGTCGATGCTGCGCAAATTTAACATTTTTTAAAACCAAAAAAACTCTTTACGATTTCAATTATTTTTTCTCTTTTTCATCGATCAAACCCTGATTCCAGATTTTAATTTTATCTGTGTTTTTGATCCCGCTTTTTACCTGAACGTAGATTCCGTCGCTTACACCTAAAACTAAATCTCTTCTTTCAAATTTCTGAGGTGTTGTTTCAACTTCTACATAGGGTTTTTGAGTTTTTTTGTCAAATTGTACTAATGATTCTTTTATAGCCATAACTTTATCGGCTTTTTCAAGAATAATAGAAGCATTTGCACTTAATCCGGCTCTAATAAATGTTTCGTCTCTATTTTCTAATCTAGCTTTTATTTCAAACTGAATTGCTCCGTTTTCTGTAACTCCTTTTGGTGCAATATCAGTAAGAACTGCTTCAAATTTTTTGTTTTCGATAGCACCTACAGTAATTTCAATTGGCATTTTTTCTTTGATTTTTCCCACTTCAGATTCGTCAATTTTTCCAATAAAAATCATTCTTCCCACATCGGCAACGCTTGCTATTGTAGTTCCTTCATTAAAGTTATTACTTTCAATAACCTGATTTCCTACTTTTACCGGAACCTGTAAAACCATTCCGTTTACTGTAGAACGAATCAAAGTATTCGCATAACTTCCTAACGACGAAGTTGTTCCTGTTTTTACAATATCTAAACTTTGTAATGCTGATGCATAGTTTTGTTTGGCTTGTTTATAAGCTAATTGAGCTGCATCAAAATCATTGGCAGAAATTACATCTTTTTCAAAAAGTGTTTTTTGTCTTTGATAAATTTTCTCCTGATTGTCTAAAGCAATTTTAGCAGTTTGTACTTGATTTTGAGTACTGCTTACATTAGATACATTGGCTACAACTCTAATTTTAGCAATCATATCTCCGGCTTTGATTTTTTCTCCGGCTTTAATGTAAACCTGCTCAATAATACCTGAAATGTTCGGTTTGATTAGTACCTCTTCATCAGGCTGAATGTTACCAGTAGCAATTGTATTTTTTACTATTGTTTTGATTTCTGCTTTCTCCGTTTTAAAAACAATTGGTGATTCCTGATTCTTCGCATACAAATAGTAAAGTGCGCCAAAAAACACTACAGCAATTAAAATTAAAATGGTTACGGTTACTCCTTTTTTCATTTTGTTTTCGGTTTAATCGATTATTTTTTTGATTGATAATTTATTCTGTTCGCAAAGCGTCTACAGGCTTCACATTAATTGCGGTCTGCGCCGGAATAAATCCTGCCAGCAAACCTGATCCTACTAATATTATTAAGGCTACAAATACAACTCCCAAATCAACACTTGGATTGGCAAACATGGTATCGTTTCCTGGCGGCATTGAGTCCAATACCATATTTAAAATCGCAATAATTCCGGTTGCTACAGCAATTCCTAACATTCCTGAAATGATTGTTAAGAAAATAGATTCTGCTAAAATCTGTCCTCTAATTGCTGCTGGTGTAGCTCCCAAAGCTCTTCTAATTCCAATTTCTTTAGTACGCTCTTTAACTACAATCAGCATAATGTTTGAAATTCCAATTACTCCAGAAATCAAAACTAATGTTCCTACGAAGTAAGCAATGATTTTTAGAATATTAAATAAACTCTGTACTTTATTGAACTGTTCGTACAAGTCGAAATTTCCAACCGCTCTGTCATCTGTAGGATTTACAGAATGCAGTGCTTTTATGATTTCTAAAATCTTCGGTTTCAATTCTGTTATCGAAGTTTCATCTCTAGCTGTAAGTGCCATCCACCCTACTTTATCACCATAATTAAATGCCTGCTGAAAAGTGGTAAACGGAATAAAAATATTTTTTTGTTCCTGTTCTGCATTTCCGCCCTGCTGTTTGGATTTGTAAACACCGACAACCATAAAATTTATACCGTTGATTTTAATATAAGTGCCGACAGATTCTTCTTCTTTTCCATACAATTCACTGATAACTCCTTTCCCAATTACGGCAACTTTTCGTTTTTCCAGAATATCCTGCTGATTTACAAAACGTCCTTTTATAATATCCATTGGCTGTTGTTTAATCAGCTCAGGATAATCTCCATAAATCGTAAAAGCCGAAGTTTTTGTGCCTCGAACTACGTTATTTGTTCCGTTAAAATCCCCCAATTGGTTTCTTGGCGAAACATATAATAAATCTGGTATTGCTGCTTTTAATGCTGTAACATCACTGTTTCTAAAATCGTAACGACGGGTTTTAGGAAGTCCTTTATAAGCTTTTGATGTTGTCTGGCTCCACATGAACATAGTGTTTGTGGCAATACCGTCAAAACCTTTTTTAATACCATTTTCCAGACCATTACCTGCTGCAAGTAATATCACCAAAATGAAAATTCCCCAAAAAACACCAAAAGCCGTCAGAATAGTTCTGAATGGGTTAGCCGTTAAGGCCTGTAAAATCTCGTCCCAATTATCTTTTTTAAACATAATTATTCGTCTCTAAGTGCTACAATAGGTTTAATTTTGGCTGCTCTGTATGCTGGGAAAAATCCCGCCAGAGCACCTGCAAACACAAGTAAAAATAGTGTTGTTAATGCCACGCTGAAATCTACTTCTGGATTTCTAAAATATTCACTCTGAACCATCGGTCCAACAAATTCTAATAACAGCAGACTTGCCAAAAGCCCGACAAATCCTGCAATAGTGGTAATAAAAATTGATTCGTGAAGTATCATGGCTATAATCGAAAACGGAGAAGCTCCTAAAGCTTTACGAATTCCAATTTCTTTTGTTCTTTCTTTTACAATAATCAGCATGATGTTACTTACACCTACAACTCCGGCAATAATGGTACAAATACCAACCCACCAGAAAAATAACCTGATGTAAAGATTTAAATCATAAAACTGCTTTGCATCTTTAACAGAATTATAAACTCCTACTCCGCCATCATCATCAGGAGCAACCATATTTTTGCTCTTTAATAAATCTTTTAAATCCTGTGTAAATTTTTCTGATTGTGCCAAAGCTTCATCATAATTGCTTGTCTTTTTTAAAGTAAAAAACAAATTGCTGATTTTATCTCCGCCTCCAAAAGTTCTCTGCACTGTTGTTAAAGGCAGGTACGCTCTGGTTTCTTCTCTTTCTCCTCCCGGATCTGTAAAAACACCGATGACTTTAAAACTGATATTGTTAATTAAGATTTCTTCGCCTATCGCATCTTTATCCTTAAGCAAATCATTCTTTAATTTCATTCCAATAACCGCAACCTTTTCGTTGTTCTGCAAATCTTTACTATTTACATAACGCCCCTGAACTATTGTTAGGTTTTCGATGCCGCCATAATCAGGATCTACACCTCTAAACTGATAACTTCCTGATTCTTTTCCATAAGAAAAAGATTGCCCCCAATAATTTTGTGTTGACGCTCTTAAATCTAATTTATCTTCAAATTTTTGAGTAGATTGATTGTAATCACTATTTCGAAACTGAACCTGTCTTCCTGGATTCAATCCTTTATATTCTTTTGTAGTTGTACCAGACCAGACTTCGATAATTCCGGCAGCATCTCTTTCAAATTGTTTTTCAATGCCATTTTGAAGCCCTTTTCCGGCTCCAAGCAAAATCACCAAAATAAAAATCCCCGATGCTACCGAAATTCCTGTTAGAAATGTTCGCAGTCGGTTTTTAGAAATGGCTTCAAATATTTCCTGCCAGCGCTCAATATTAAACATAAGATGAAGCTCTAACTTGTTCTACTAATTTATCATCGATAATTAATCCGTCTTTCAGGACCACATTTCTTTTGCACATTGCGGCAATATCTGGTTCGTGTGTAACGATTAAAATCGTTTTGCCTTCGTCATTAATTCCTTGAATTAACTCCATAACCTCATAAGAAGTTTTAGTATCTAAGGCTCCTGTAGGCTCATCGGCAAGCAAAACTTTTGGATTAGATGCCAATGCCCTTGCAATCGCCACACGTTGTTTCTGTCCTCCAGAAAGTTCGTTAGGCAAGTGATGAGAATGCGATCCTAAACCAACTTTTTCAAGATATTTCATTGCAATTTCATAACGTTCTTTTCTCTTTACACCTTGATAATACAAAGGCATCGCAACGTTGTCTAATGCAGATTTATAATTTATTAAATTGAAAGACTGAAAAACAAAACCCAGAAATTTGTTTCTGTATTTTGAAGCTAGAGTTTCGTTCAGTTTTTTAATTGGGGTTTTATCTAAAATATAACTACCAGAGTCGGCCTCGTCAAGAATTCCTAAAATGTTAAGAAGCGTAGATTTTCCAGATCCCGATGATCCCATAATGGCAACTAATTCACCTTCGGCAATATTAAAATTTATTCCTTTCAACACATGCAGCTCCGAACTTCCCATTTTATAGGATTTGTGCAAATCTTTGATTTCGATCATGATATTGTTAAATTTTTAAAACAATAATAATATTTTTTATAAGTAAATTATGATAACAAAACGTTAATAATTTTATCATAGTTTTTAAATAAGACGGTGGTTATTATCAAATGTTACACTTTATGAGAATAATTTAATTGTTTTCTTAATTTTGCTTGACTTTAAAAAAATCATAATTATGAAGTTTTTTTCAAAAATCTCAATGTTTGCGGTAGCTGCGGTGTTTTTAAGCTGTTCAACAACACAAAAACTGGAAACACTTAAGCCAGAACCAGATGATGCAAGTCCTTTAGTTTACGACGCAAGCCCGTCATTTATTAATCTGCCTATTACAGTTAAATTAAATGATATTGAAAATCAAACCAATGCAATTTTAAACGGATTGATTTATGAGGATAACGACATTGAAGATGACGATATTCAAATGAAAATCTGGAAACAGGGACCCATAAAAATCCAAAATGATCCGGCTAATCCAGATAAAAAAATCAAAACGATTCTTCCTTTAAAAGCTAATATTAAATACCGAATTGGCACGAAAAAACTTGGAGTTGAACTTTACGACACCCGCGGGTTTAACTTAAACGGAGTTATTACATTATCCAGCGATGTGGCTTTAACCAATTGGAAATTAAATACTAAAACGGAATTCAAATCTTTAGACTGGAGCGAAAGTCCAACAATGACTGTTTTTGGAAAAAACATGCCGATTACATATTTGATTAATCCCGCAATTTCAATTTTTAAATCGAAACTGGAACATAAAATTGATGAAGCAATTGAAAAATCAATGGATTTTAAACCGAATGTTTTGTCGGCTTTAGAAAAAATCTGCACACCGTTTCAAATGAGCGACACTTATGAAAGCTGGCTGAGAATTGTTCCTGTTGAAATTTATTCGACAAATGCAAAGCTCAAAAATGATTCATTCTTACTTGAAATGGGAATGAAATGCAACATGGAAACTATAGTTGGCAAACAACCGGAATCTAAATTCAATTCTAATAAAATTATTCTTAAACCTGTTACTAAAATTCCAAATCAGATTTCTGCCAATATTGCCGCCATTTCAAGTTATGTTGACGCTTCAAAAATCATGACTAAGAATTTTGCCGGACAGGAATTTGGATCAGGAAGTAAAAAAGTGACCGTAAAAAATGTTTCAATCTGGCATAAAAACGGAAAAATGATTATTGCTCTTGATGTTTTAGGATCTATAAACGGAACATTGTATTTAAACGGAATTCCGCAGTATAATGCGCAGACAAAAGAAATTTATTTTGACAAACTCGACTATGTTCTTGACACCAAAAGCAAATTAATGCGAACTGCAAACTGGCTTGCACAAGGTTATGTTTTAAGAAAAATGGAAGAAAGCTGCCGCTATTCTATCCAGCCTAATTTAGAAGAAGGCAAAAAAAGCATGGCATCTTATCTTAAAAACTATTCGCCAATGCCAGGTGTTTTTGTAAACGGAAAAATGGAAGATATTCAGTTTGACAAAATTCAGTTAACCAATCAGGCGATTATAGCTTTTATCAAAATAAACGGAACTGTAAATGTTTCTGTAAACGGATTAAAATAAAAAAAAGGCAGAATAATTATTCTGCCTTTTTCTTTTTAGATTGGTACATTCTATAAATTAGATATCCAATTATCGCTACCAGCAAATAAGGAATTATCATTAAAAAAACAATTCCATCGTTTACTGCTTCTGCTTTTTTTACGTTTGAATCTCCTGCAAGCGCGGCGCGGCACATTGCACACTGAGCGTTTGCTGAAATTCCAACTAAGAACAGACAAATTCCAAAAACCAATTTTTTCAATTTGGAATTTAGAGTTTGAAAATTTGATATTTTATTTTTAGTATACATAGTAAGGAGAAATCATTAAATAAACTACAACTCCTGTAACCGCAACATACAACCAAAGCGGAAAAGTAATTTTAGCTATTTTTTTATGTCTGTCGAATCTTTGCGCAAGTGCTCTAACATAAGTAATCAATACTAATGGGATAATTGCTATAGACAATAAAATATGAGTTAATAAAATAAAGAAATACACATAACGTATAATTCCTTCACCGCCAAATTTAGTCGAATCTGAAGTCATGTGATACGCAACGTACATTACTAAAAACGCTACAGACAATGCAATCGCAAAAGTCATTAATCGTTCGTGTAATTTAAGTTTTCCGTTTTTAACAGCAATTACAGCCCAAACTAAAACAATGGCTGTAATACCATTTGTAGTTGCATAAATTGGAGGCAGAAATGAAAGCGGTTCAACGTTAATTCCGAAATCTTTTAATTTAATTCCAAAAAGGATTGCTACAACAACCGGGATAATAATTGAAACCGCAACAATAAATTTATTGTATTTTTTTTCTAATGAATGATCTTCCATTTTTATTCTTCTAATAGTATTTTAATGTCTTGTTGAATATCTCTAACTCCTTTTTTATCTAAACCGTCGTAGTAGATATTTGGGTTTCCAAATTCATCTTTTCTACAGCGAATATTTCCGTCTTTATCAATTAAAGCAAATAATCCTGAGTGCTCAAAACCTCCGTTTACTTTTGAATTTTCGCCGGCATATAGATTAAATCCTTTATTTGACAAATCCATAATAGTTGCTTTGTCTCCTGTTAGGAAATTCCATGAAGCAGATTTTACTCCCAATAGTTTTGCATGATCTTTTAAAACCTGAGGTGTATCATGAACCGGATCAATTGTAATTGAAACAATACCAAAATTTGGATTACCAAAGAATGTTTTTTCAATTTCCAGCATACTCATATTCATCTTTGGACAGATTGATGGGCAGGTTGTAAAGAAAAATTCTAAAACATACACTTTTCCTTTATACGTTTCATTAGATATTTTAACGTTGTCCTGATTTGTTAATTCAAATTTTGGAGCCGGACCAATCGTTAATAATTTTGCATCTTTAGAACTTTTAGAACCTACATTATCTAATCGATTTCCTTTTACAACATCACCATTTTTAATTCTATCAACAATTTTTGGCACTGCATAGATTCCGAAAATCAAAATAATAAACGAAATCCCGATGTAAGATTTATTTTTGAACATTATTCGTAAGTTTTAAAGTTGTTTTGTGGCATTATGGTTCTTTTTAAGAGCAGCACGGTATTCATACAAAATGATTTTAAAGTCATCCAGCATTTCATTACTCAGCTCAGACGGATGAAAAGTATCATATCCTTCTTTATATTCGTCTTTTTTGTCTTTACTTTCTCCTTTACGTCCTCTTAAATTTCGTTCTTTATCTACAATAAAAACATTAGAAGTCCCAAGTTTATCATCTAGCTTTCCTTTTAACTGCAATTGATTGTAAAATGCTTGTATTTCTTCTGGAGAAGCAAAAACAAAATTCCATCCAGAAACATCTGTAAAAGGTTTTAATGCATCAACTAGTTTTTGAGCTTCTTTTTCTGTACCAAGCGGACAAACTACAACAAATTGAAGATCTTCGAAACCATGATAACGTTTGTAGATTTTTTCATTAAGATTAAAATAATTTCCTCTGCTGCTTAAAATATCAGAACCAGAAAAACCTAAAACCGTAATTTTTTTATCGAGAGAGACTTTCTTGCCGTCGAGAGATTTCCAGTTTCCAAAGTCGGCAATTTTTGGAGTAATTATGGGAAGTTTTGTAAAACTATTTACACCTGAAGCAAAAAACAAATAGGCTACAATTGGTAAAACAAAAAGCACAAAAAGAACTATATTTTTTTTCATTGTTTTAACGGAAGTTATTGAGGTACAAAAATAAAAAAAGCTCCGTTAAACGGAGCTTCTTTTCGAATTAATATCATGTTAAAAATTCCATTTAATAGTAGAATCTTTAAAAACCCCATAAATATAGTGTCCTTCTGTTAACAGGATGAACAATAAATATAATACTAGGAAAATAACTGGTGATACAACAGACCATCTAAGACTGCTTTTTTCACCTTCCATGTGCATAAATGCCCATACAATATAATAAGCTTTGAATACTGTAAGGATATAAAATATCCAGTTTAACAAATTCAAACCGATAAAATGTGTAAACTCTAATGATTTTGGTTTGTAGATACCCAAGATAACTTCTACTGTAGTTACTACTGAAAGTAATGCGAAAACAAACCAGATTCTTTTTGTATTTGATACGTGCTCGTGTGACATAATAATTAAATTCTAAAATTAAACTAGGTAGAAAACTGTAAATACAAATACCCAAACTAAATCTACGAAGTGCCAGTATAAACCAACTTTCTCTACCATTTCGTAGCTTCTTCTTTTCTCGTAAGTTCCTAATAATACATTAAAGAAAATAATGATATTAATGATAACTCCAGAAAATACGTGGAATCCGTGGAATCCTGTGATGAAGAAGAAGAAATCAGCAAATAATTTATTACCGTATTCGTTTCTAATTAAGTTTGCACCTTCTACAACATATTTAGCTTCTGCCAGACGAGTCTCAGACTCTTGTCTTGACAAAACTGTTTTCTTTTTATCTTTAGTAAGAGTTTCTGTTCTTACTAGTAAATCTGGATGTGCTTTAAATCCTGCTTGAATTTCTGCTACAGAATAAGTTGGCAAAGATTGAGCATCTTCCATGAACCAAGTAGTTTTGCTTCTTGTTAAAGCCTCTCTTTGTTCTGGTAATTTTACTGCGAAATCTGCAAGAGCAACTCTTGTTCCATCTGCTTTAACAAACTGCAATAAACTTCCGCCATGTGTTTCAACTGCACCATATTCTCCTTTAATGAAGTTTTTCCACTCCCAAGCTTGTGAGCCTACGAAAATTAAACCTCCAATAATAGTTAAGAACATGTAAACAGCAACTTTTGTTTTCTTTAATTGGTGACCTGCATCAACAGCTAATACCATTGTTACAGATGAGAAAATCAAGATAAAAGTCATTAAGGCTACATAATACATAGGAGCCGAAACACCATGCATAAAAGGAAAGTGAGTAAACACTTCATCAGCCAATGGCCAAGTTTCAATAAATTTAAATCTAGAAAAACCATAAGCCCCTAAGAATCCAGAAAATGTTAAGGCATCCGATACGATAAAAAACCACATCATCATTTTACCATAACTTGATCCTAACGGCTGGATTTCATGACCGCCTCCCCAAGTTTTTTCGTCGTTATTTGCAGTAGTAACTGTCGCTTCCATAAAAGATATTCGTTAAAAAGTTCCCAAATTTACGTTTTTTTCTTATTTAAAGAAATATAAAAATAAAAATAATAATACCCACAATAGGTCTAAAAAGTGCCAATACATCGCACCTAGTTCTATTCCAAGAGTTTGACTCGGATTGTATTTTTGTTTAAAATGATTATAAATTATAATTAAAAGTGAAATAAGCCCGCCTGCAAGGTGCAATAAGTGCATAAGCGCGATTACATAAAGGAAAGTTGTAGTAATCGAGCTGCCCTGACCTGTCATATAATAACCACTTTCTATAATTTGCCCAAAACCTCTAAACTGTAATACAACAAATAAAACACCCAAAACTAATGTTCCTAAAAGAAACGCTGTAGTTGAAGTTCTATTGCCATTCTGGATTGCTTTTTTCGCCAGAAAAAAGGTAATGCTGCACCCTATAATTACAGCTGTACTAAAATAAAAAGCACTTGGTATTTGAAAATTCTGCAGCCAGTCTGCTCTTGATTTACTTACTACAAATGCACTCGTAAGTCCAGCAAACATCATGGTCATACTAACCATTGCGAACAACAAAATCAGCTTTGCCGATTTTGATTTTCTTACCTGCTCATCACTTGTTGTTAATGTCATTTCCATAACTATCTTAAAAATTTATCTACTATAAACACAATCTGCAGTAATGAAATGTACGATACACTCACTAACATTAATGTTCTGGCTGCTTTTGGTGTTCGCAGCTGGTATAAACGAACTGCATAAAACAGCATCCATAAACCTAATAAAAACACTAAAACTGCCGCGACCGGCGAAATAAATAACTGCCCTGTATACCCTAAAACCGGTAACAACGAAGCTATTATTAACCAAATCGTATATAAAATAACCTGCAAAGCGGTTTTTCTGTCTTTATTTCCGGTTGGAAGCATAAAGATTCCTGCTTTTGCATAATCGTCATATAAGAACCATCCAATTGACCAAAAATGAGGAAACTGCCAGAAAAACTGAATTAAAAAAAGCGTTCCGGCTTCAATACCAAATTCTCCTGTTGCCGCAACCCATCCTAACATAAAAGGAATTGCGCCCGGGAAAGCACCAACAAAAACCGACAATGAAGTTACGGTTTTTAATGGTGTATATATACTGGTATATAAAAATATTGAAATTGCAGCAAACATTGCCGACTTAGCATTGATTGTATACAAAAGAACAATACCAATTATAGTAAGCAGACTTGCCACTATCAAGGCTGTTACTTTTGACATACGCCCAGAAGCAACAGGGCGATTTTTTGTTCGATCCATTAATGAATCGATATCTTTCTCGATTACCTGATTATAAGCATTAGATGCTCCAACCATACAATAGCCTCCAATTGCTAAAACAATTAAAACACTCCATTTAAAAGGATGTTCGTCATTAACTCCTAACAAATATCCTGCTATCGAAGAGAACAAAACACTAATAGCCAAACCAGCTTTAGTAATCTCTTTGAAATCCAGAAATATTGATTTTATTGATAATGTATTTTTAGCAGCGTTCAATACCGTAGTCTTTGTATATTTTTTTTGAGTGCTGCAAATGTACAAATTAGATTGTAGAATTGAGACCTATAAAATTAGATTTTTTTCAATAAAACCTTTACAGAATAAGAACTTGCCAATCTTTAACAGTATTATTTCGAAAAATCTTATTAAAAATCCTAGTAATCAAAATACCAATTAAAAATATCTGAACGTAATCCGATTGTAAACCAAGTTGTACTTTGTTTAAAAGTTGTTGCCGTTTCCTGAGTCGGGTCAAAGTTTCTGTAAATAAAGCTTCCAAACAATTTTAGGTTTGTTATCGGATTTATTAAATATCCTCCCTGAATATCGGCAATAAAAATGCTTGTTTTATTCCCCTGTCCTATTTTAACACCTTTATCATACGGACGATCTACATCATAACTTTTATAAATATTTCCTCCATAATTATAACCATCTTCTGCAGTATCAAAATCTAAACCTCTTGTGCCAACCGTAAATTTAGCATCAGCAAAAAGACGTCCTTTATGATAACGCCCAATTGCAACAAGTTCTTCGAAATTCCCTCCCCATTGATGCCCAATACTTTGATTGTTATGCCCATAATTGGTAATTACAGCACTGTGTGAATACACATAAGGACGAACGTGATTGTATTCTAACTGTAAAAGAAGATCTTTAACTTTAAAAGCATTGTAATATTTCGCTCCCAATTGGTAACCAAATTTATTTTTCCAGCTTTGTTCTCCCGCTCCCATATCACTTACTGAGAATTCATCAAGCAAAAACTGAGCATATAAATTTACATTGTTATTCCATTTGTATTTAGCCGTCGCACCTAAAAGCGCATTTCCACTTCTTGATGAAGATGAAAATTCAACTGAACGATAGAAAATAATTGGGTTCACGAAATTCACATCAAAACCTCTATTGTTGGTATCTGTCCAAACTACAGATTCAAAGAAACCTAAGTTCAATCTATTTGAAACGTTCCAGCTCAAATAATGATTTGCCATAAATTTAGTAGCATACGTTTTTTCTACTGTTACATCAGGACGTACATCTTTAAGCCACATATAAGTATTTGTGTACTTTATTTTCCAGAAGTTTGTATTGATTTTAAAATACGGATATGGACTTGCTCCATCACTTTCAAGTAAAGATCTATAACCGTCTCCAATAAAGTTTCTGCCATAACCTAATTGAAAATCGAATATTTTTCCTGGCGCAAAAGTAATATTAGCTTCTGCTAAAGGAAAATCGTAAGCATCAGTTTTAAATCTTTTGGCGATTCCCATTCCCGGAATAATTGCCGGATTTCCTCCAGAAGGTTTCAAAGTTTCGGCATAATCATTATAATACCCTGCAAATCGACCCTGACTTTCAAAAACTGTTGTTGTAAAGTTTATCTGTTTTCCTAAACCTCCTCTAAAGTTTAAAGCACGAGTATTTACATAAGAATAAGAAGCATCAAGATCTGAAGCTTTTCCCATCTGTAAATCTACAATCGGATTTAGGGCCAGCCAATAATCTTCTCCCTGAATCTGCACCATGTTTTCGTTCCACCATTTTCTTCCTAACCAGCTTGAAACATTCTTTTGCAACGATTGATTTACGGCTTTTAAATTATAATATTTCGTAACCTCAGCATACGTGTACGGTTTTGAAGCTGTGTGATTATTACTTCCAACCTGATTCATTGCACCATCAAACTGTGCATAGTAACTATGAGAAAATGGAATATTTAGATGACTTTCGAATTCAGGCATATTGTATTTTTTATACACAATACTATCCAATTCTGTCATGGGTTTTTCAACTGGTTTTAAAATCTGCGATGCAGCCAAAGCTTCTGCAGCAATCTGATCTGCATTTTTTAAAGGTATATCAATTGAAATGGTATATTTTGAATAAGTCGGTTTTCCATTATAAGTAGAAGGTTTGATTTTTGGAAATTTTCCAAAAACTCGTTTTGCTTCTTCTACAAGAGCATCATTTACTGCATTTACGTAAATCACTTTAAATTCTCCATTGGCATCAACCTCAAAAAGAACTTTTACTTCTCCTTTATAATTGTTTTGTTTTAAATCAGCTGGAATTTCAAAATTATTGTACACAAAATCCTGTACTTCTTTATAAAAACAATTTTCTAGTTTTTTTGCCTGAAGGTTTTCACAACCTGGAAAAATTGGAAATTGCTCTGAAGTAAAACCTTGTTTTATATTTGTTTCCTGAGAAAAAACAAATAATGGTAAAATGATAAAAGATAAAAATAACTTATTCACGTAAATTTGGGGCTTTTATTTAATATTGATTTGTGGTATTTTCTCCGTTTGCAATTGCTTTTGCTGCCGAAGTCCCAATTCGCTTAACTCCTAAACGAATCATTTCTACTGCGTCTTCATAAGAACGAACTCCGCCTGCAGCCTTAACTGGCAAAGGCGATGCATTTTCCAGCATTATAATTATAGTAGGAATTGTTGCTCCATTTGGCAGATTGTTTTCGGTTTTATAAAAACCTGTAGATGATTTTACAAATACCGAAGCATAATCTTCTTCTTTAAAGTTCGATATAACAACATTTTTTATTAAAGCGCACAGTTGTATAATTTCTTTATCTGTTAATGCTGCGACTTCAATAATCCATTTTACTGTTTTGTTGTTCGCCAGTCCTATTTGAGTTCCAATTAAGATTTCTTGTTTTATTAAATCTACATCTCCGTTTTTAAAGGCTTCGTAATTACAAACAAAATCTAAATCATCAGCTCCGTTTTCTATTGCTTCGTTTGCTTCTTTAATTTTAGTTTCTAAACTTGACTTTCCTTCCGGAAAATCTATTACTGTACCAACCAATAAAGTCGAATTTGCCTTTAAGATCATGTCTTTTGCCAGACTCACATATTCCGGCCTGATCATAATCAGCTTAAAACTTTCTGTAATCGCTTCTTCGATTGTATTTTTAACTACAACAACATTGTCCTCTTCCGAAATTCCGGCCTGAGAAGCTGTTTTTAAATAAGTTGAATCTAAGTACTGCTTAACATTCATAATATAGAAGTTAGATCGAATGGCGCAAAAGTACATTATAATTCATAAAAAATACTGTTTTATAAAGCTGATTTTCTGCCAATAAAAAACCCACCGAAGTGGGTAATTATATTCTTATATTTTATCGATTTGTTTTTTTAAAGCTATCGCTGTAAAAACTGCCACAAGGGCCCCGAGCGCATTTGCTAAAACATCTGTTACATCTGATGATCTTGTTACTGTTAAAACACCTTGCAGTATTTCGATCGTTATTCCGAAAAAAACCGAAAATATAAACGAAACAAAGTAGGCTTTATAATCATTAACATCTTTTCCTTTCAGTTCTTTTTTGAAAAACACAATCCAGGAAATGGTAAAACCAAAATGAAAGCAAAAATGCACTATTTTGTCAATGCTGGGAAAACTTACTGCAGGAAGATTACTCGAGTCTGTTAAACAAAAATAAGCAATAATTCCTGAGCATAACATTGCCCAGATTAACAATAATTGTTTAGGCACCGATTAATTGTTTATAAGCTTCGTCAGATAATAAAGAATCTATTTCTGAAGGATTAGCAATTTTAACTTTAATCATCCATCCAGCTCCATAAGGATCAGAATTTACTGTTTCTGGCGCACTTTCTAAATCTTCATTAAAAGCAATAATTTCTCCTGTTAAAGGCAAAAACAAATCTGAAACTGTTTTTACAGCTTCAACTGTTCCAAAAACCTCATCTTTATCAAGTGTCTGATCTAAAGTTTCTACTTCAACATACACGATATCCCCTAACTCTTTTTGTGCAAAATGAGTAATTCCTACAGTCGCAACATCTCCTTCGATGCTAACCCATTCGTGATCTTTTGTGTACTTTAAATTTGCTGGTATGCTCATAATAGTATGTTTGAAAATTGATATTTTAATAATTCTGCAACAAATGTAATAATCTTCTAATAATAATGGTTTAGAAACCTAAATTTAATTTCCGAAATTATATCGAAGTGTAAAGCCCGATCTTATGTTTGTTAACGGGAATGACGTCGAAATAACTGCTTTTGAAAACGAATGATCATAATAAAATATTGCAGTCAGGTTTTTACTAAACGAGTAATCTGCCGTTAATTTAAGAGACCAGATATTTTGTCCCGCTGCCAGCTGATTGTTATCGTAATCTAAGTAACGTACTAAAGTTTCATTATTTCTTAAAGAAAAATCGGCTTTTATGTTAATGTCACTTTTGATGATTCCGGTTGGATTATCTGCTAATCTTGATGAGAAAATAACATCTTTAAAGCGATATCCTAAACCAATAATATATTCCATTCCTTTTACTTCTGTCAATAAATTATTGTCGAAACTCATCGATAAAGCTCTGTCTTTTTTAATTTCAGAAAGAACTCTTAAAGAGCTTTTCAACTCAAAATCCATTCTAATTAACGGACTAAATTGTTCTACTAAATTGACATTAGACATTATAATTTCGTTGTAGAAATTAGTATTTACATCCTGTACTTTTGGCGAACTGTTGTAATCAAAATTTGATCTAAACTGGTTTATAGTATAGGATGCTCTATAATTGTGCTGTAATGAAAAACGTTTAAATTTATCTTTAAAGTACTTATAGCGCATTAACCCATTATACTTAATACTCCAGTTTGGAATTGGAAAACTTCTAAAAATATTCGTAGAAGAACTTGAAGCATCTGAACCTGTATATGCTGCTAAGAAAGCCGGCAATAAAACAGCCTGATTACTTTTTGTATATCCAATTGGGTATCCTTGATTTGCTGTATATACCGCATAATTTGGATCTGTTTCAGCCGGAATAGGATTATTTGCATCACCATATCTCGGAATTGCAACTCCAGAACCATAATGTCCTTCTGCCAGACGATTTGCAATTATTAAACGATTGCTTCTAAAATCATCAAATGCCGCTGATTGTGTTTCATCACTTGGTGAAAATGCCGTTTTAATCATTACAGTCGAGATAGAAAACATTCCATAAGTATAAGGCGATAACGGCTTATACTCATTTGTTGATGGATCTACACTATACTGTTCTGAAGTATTTTCAGAATAAGAACGGTCCATTGATAAATCAACTTTTAAATCCGGCAGTAAATCAATGTTTGCCGTAACTTTTAAAAGTTTATTTGAAACCTGTGTAAAACTCTGGTTAAAATCCTGATATGTTGTAAGCCATCCTCTTTTTGCAGCTTCATAACGCACATCATCCTGACTTCCAAATACGAATCCTAAACTTGGTTTAGAAGTTCCTAAAAACCCAACACTTGGCGTATAACCAGGTAAAACGGTTCCGCTGTTTTTGGTATAATTAATCTGAACGTTTTTAATACTTGTCAAAACCCCAATTAAACCATCATAAAACGGACTTGAACTTACTACTGGTTTTGCTGTATTAACAATTTTTTCACCTGGTTTTGGCGGTGCAGCCGTTTTAGGTTTAGCTGTTTTTTTAGCACCCGGTGTTAAACCAAGATATTTATACAGCGTATTCATATTCAAAGTTGTTGTAAGTGTATTTGAATTTGAATTCTGAATTGTATTTCCTAAATCATAAACGGTACCGTTTGGATCTTCGTATTCTGAAAATGCTGTCGAAGAACGCTGCCACATATAATCTGCCGTATATGAATAACTCGCTTTTACAAAACCAAAAATTGGAATTTTGTTAATTGGAATATCATAATTTAAAACCAACTGCTGCGCATGCTGATTTGGTGTTCCAATGTCTAAATAATCATCCCAGATATTAAAATCTTCTTTTGGAGAATTGTCATCGTTTAAGAAGTTTCGAACAATGTTATTTGATGTTGCTGAATAATTTAGCTTTAGAGATTTAGTTAAGTTAAAACCAAATCCGTATTGGTAATTAAACGCAAAATTTCTTCTGTAAAGCGGATCAAGACCAATTCCTTCAACCTCAACTTCTCTAAACTGCTGACGGTTGCTTTGTCTTAAAATATTGGTATTAAAAGATATGTTTGACGGCAGGTAATTAAAGTTGAAATCGCTCAACAATTTCCAATATTCACTTTTCTTCATGAATTTAGTACTCTTAAACGGAACAACTTCTTTTGGCTGGAACGTATAAGCATAATTTACAGCCGAATTAGACTGCTCATCTTCATAATCTGCAACTTCATAATCATGACGTTCTACCTGATTGTATGATTGCGAGAAGGTAAAATTCTCAATATCGTATACATGAGGTTTCTGCTCAGGTGCTCTGTCTTTTCTTACACCAATAAAATTGATGCTTTTTCGTTTTGTATAGTCAATAGCACGAGTCCTGATATTATCTTTTTCTGCCTGATCTGTAGTTTCTCTAATTAATTGATCTAATTTAATATCCTGATTAAACGGATCGTACTCTGGTGTAATTACTTCTTCGCCAATTGCATAATTAAACGGCAGGTTTATTCCCCATTTTTTAGGAAGCAGTTTTCCTAAATTCAGGTTCGTAACAATATTATATTGCTGTACATCTTCACGATCACGCTCATTTGCTCCTTGTTCCAGAGAACCAAACCCAATGGTGCTTTTTCTACCAGTTGCAGAAACAGTAGCAAAATCGGCCATATTGGTATCAACATTTAATATTGCTGCCATACCGCCTTTGTTTTCTAAATCGGCTAAACGAAGCTCATTAAACCAAACCTCTCCTTTTATGTCTTTATGATCGGCACGGCTTTTTACCCCAACCATTAAGTTTCGGACTAAACCAAAGTTAGGATTTCCTTTAATACCTAAAGTTAATTTACCATCGCCATCTCCTCCTTCTAAATCCGGATCATTATCTGGATAATAAATACCATTGACATCTCTTTTCGATGAGTTAATATCAATACTCATAGCTTTGATTTTCATTCTTGTCAATAAATCAAGGGCTAAATCTATACTATTATCGTCCATCCAAACCAAATCCGGGCTTATTGAACAAGACCCTCCGGTTTTGGTAACTTTTAAAGGAATCTCTACCTGATAAAAGTTTTGTGTAAAGTCATTTCCAAAACGGATAAAACCAACCATTTCATCATCTTCCAATGTTGGTTGATTTGGCAGTGATTCTGCGTGCAAAAACATTTTCAGTTTTTTGTACTGACGCATATCGACACTTACGTTTTTGAAAACTGCTCTGGAATCTTGATATTGTAAACCTGCACCGCCAATTCTAACCGCTAATGCCTGTTCATTTTGGTTAATAACAGTGTTGTTATTATACAATTGTTCTCTTTGTACGCCTGGAGGCATTACATAGTTTACAGGACATTTAGTTCCGTTTTCCTGAATATTTACTGCAGCAACATCAAATTCTACTCCATCATCATCTGGATTTTGATCGTTTGCATCTAATGTTCCTGTGTATCTTCTCCACTCTCCTCTTACTAAATCTAAAGCTCCAAAACGAACTGTCATCTGAGAATTAAATCCAGTCATAAACATACGCATGAAACGAATAGATCTAAAGTCTGTAATGTTTCCAATTGTATTTTGAGGCTGTGAAACCGGAATTTTAAACTGAATCCATCTTGCGTTTGTTGTTCCTCCGTTTGGAAGATCAACATTTGTAACTTCTCTAATATCTGTAATGTAATTTTCACCCACCTGCATTCCAGGTTTTACATCAATGCTATACTCATAGTAGGCATTAATAGTACTCATGGTGTTATCACGGTTAATATCCTCAACATCAGGAAGTGTTGTAGAACCACGATTAGGGTCATTGATGCTTACTGCTGAGTTCCCTTCTGTACCATTGTAGTTTTTATAACGCTCTAAAACGCCTCCATCAGCATTTAGATAATACGTATAGTCGTCTCCCGCAGGATCTGCTTCTCCCGCATAATTGGTATAAATTGAACCCTCTCTTGAACTTGGCAGACCATCTAAACCAACGTCTTGATTTTTTCTATTATCTGGATTAGTATCAAAAGCATAAATTAAAGATTGTGATGCCGGAACATCTCCCCAAAGCGGTTGTGGATTTACCATAACCTGATCTGGTCCTAATCCGTTTTCATATTGCTTTCTTCCGTCTTTTAAAACGTCTTCTGAGATTTCACCTAAATTGAAATATATTTTACCTGCATTTGTAGCTGGAGATTCACCATTCCCAACATATGGGTCAAGTACCCAAAATTGAATATACTCAACATTTCCCTGCTCAAAATTAGTTGAATTTAAAGCTCGCATAATCCCTCCAAAGTTCGCAGAAGGATTGCTTGCCCCAAAACTTGGATTGTTATTATATGGTCCTCTCTCTCCCGGATAGTAGGTTAAATCGAGTGTATTAACAACCTGAATCTGTCCCTGCGCAATATCTGTGTTTGGATACAACTCTCTGCTGTAAATTCTTCTGGTCGTGTTTAATGATAGATCATCGTTTGAAATACCCGATGGTTTTGAAGAATAAAATACAGGGTCAATTGTATACCACGATAATTTTGCTCTTTTAAAACCATATTCTAAAGTATTAGAATTGGCGTTAAAAGTATTGTCGTTGATAGAAGTAATAAATGGTGTTGAAGCTAAACTCCAGGCATAAGCAGAGCGCATATCTATTGTTGACTGCGAACCTTCGAAATCGTCTACATAAATAGTAGCTTCTCCTTGAAAATCACTTGCTTTTGGAGCATCTGGTCTTAAAAAGGCGACTTCTCCACGAATAGAAAGATTTGAAGGGACATCTGTATCAATGTTTGGAAGCTTGTTAGCCAAACGTGTCAAAAATGGAACTTCTGTTGAATAATTTCCATTAAATCCAAAAATTGTATTGTTTACAGATTCCTGACCATAAGTTGATTTTTGTGTAAAAGGTCTTTCGGTCATTTTTAAATAAGTACCGCCAATTACAAATTTATCTGAGATTTTATGTTCGATATTGAATCCCATAAATCTTCGTGTCTGCTGCCCAAAGATTGAGTTGTTTTCTAACGAAACTTCAATTGGCGTGTTTGAAGCCTGCAGCGAAGGATCTAGAATTTGAACTCTTCCTAATTGATAATCTACGCTGTAATCTATTCCTTCTACCAAAACACGTCCTGCGGCTGTAACTACTACAGAACCTTGCGGTACATTAAAAGCTCCAATTGGAATCCCGTTGCTTCCAGATGATTTGTATTTTCCTCTTAATAAGAATTTGTTTTTATCACTATCCTGCAAAGCACCGGCTTGTGTATTTCGATACATGTTTCTAAATACATATTTCTGCTGATTCGCGTTGTATGTTGTTGGGTCGTTATAGCTCTCTCCTGCACCGGTTTGCAGTTTATTGAATATTAACTCTCCAAAAGGCTCTTTTGTTGTAAAAATTACACGGCCGTTTTGTACATCTACCGTTACTCCCGGAATATAATCAAAGAAACCATCTCCGCCTGCCTGTGGATCGTTATTGTAATTTAAACGGTCTAAGTTGAAAACGTTTAATAAAGGCGTCTGCTCAACTTTGCTATCAGGAGCTGGATTTGGAGGGAATGATGATCCTTGAACTGGTGTAATATAGTTAATAGGAGACGGATCTGTGTAAAGGATATTTAATCTGAAATCGTCTTGTTTAATTTGATATGCCTGAGGAATTTGATAAACGTTTTTCATCATCAGGTTCCAAACCGGATTTTTAACGTTTGTTAAATTACTTTTCAGCATTTTTAAAACTAAACTCTGGGTAATAATTGCCTGATTTGAGCTGTTATTTCCTGTAACTACAGTAGCATCTACACCATCGCTTCCAAATTCCCCTACCTGATACACTTTTCCACCTACGGTATATTCAAACGCAACGGCAAGAATTTCGTCATTTGCCAAACGCTGCTGTAAAGAGATGTAACCTAATTGCGGGTTAAAAGTATATTCGTTTGTTGTTAGTTTTCTTGCATTTTCTAATACAGAATAATCTGTAGCTTCGCTCACATTTGTATTATTGAAACCGGATTTTGCCGTTACAATTTCTCTAATGTTTGAGTTTAAAAATGAACCTGCCTGACCAATTGTTGCCGGATCGTATTTGTTGTTGGTATTACTCGTAGGGCTGTCAATTGGATTGTTGAAAAATCCAGCTGTAGAACTGATAACTACAACTTCATTATCCGGAACACCGCTTACTTGCGCTTCTCCTAAATCCTGAAGCGCTATAATGTTTCTTAAGTTATTTCCGCCGCCAGTTGTTGTTACACGATTTTGTTTGTTAGTTACCCAGACTTCTAATCTTGTAATTTGTACACGGCTGTCTATAAATGGGTAATTTTTTAATGAAACGTCGTATTTGTTTCTGAAATACTGAGAAAGGAAAAAGTGACGATCATTATCATAATCAAGAGCATACAAATCAAAGTTTTGAACTGTTCCTCCGTTTTCTGCTACAACGCTTTTGGTCTGCGATTTTTGTTCAGAGAAAACACCTGTAATGGTTGTTCTCCCGAATTGTAATTGTGTTTTTACTCCAAATAAACTCTGCGCACCACGAATAAGCGTGCTGTTAAGAGGCATGCTTACGTTACCAACTTCTACTTTTTGAATAATATCATCTTCTGATGGCGTATAAGCAAGTTTGAATAAATTCTGAAAGGCAAAAGTAGACTGAGTATCATAATTGGCATTTACTTCCAGTCTGGTTCCAATTTTCCCCATCAAACTCATACTGATTCGCTGATCAAAATCGAATGTTAGACTTGATCTGTTTCGGGGTGAAAATGCTGGGTTGTCTTGTTTGGTGTATCGAACTCCTAAGTCCATTTCGACAGAACCTGTAGGTTTTACGTCGATGGTATTACTTCCAAATATGCTTTCAAAAAGACTTGAATTAATGTAATATCTTGGCAGTAAATCTTTTTTGGCTGCTTCGGCTCCGGTTTTTTTACCATCAATAGCGTCCATTTTTTTTCTGAAATAATCTCTTCTGGATTCTTTCAAAAGTAAATCTTCGTATTCTTTTGGCGTTAAAACTAAAGGATAATCAATAGAGAAACCATCAACAGATGTTGTGTAAATGTATCGGTCTGTTATGGGATCATATTTATAGGCCGAGAGTATGCTTGGAGGATTTTCTAACTCCATTTTCCCAACAGAAAATTGAGTCTTTGTTGTATCTTGAACCGCCGGTTTTACTTGTGACCGCAAAACGTTACCACAAAATAAAACCAGTAAAAAAATACAAATTTTACGCATACAATTGGTTATATAAAATTGATTTTATAAGCTTTTTAAGGCCTTTTTGATGATCGTTTCAACAGTAGCTTCCGGATCTTCTTTGACGATTTTTTCCACTACTTTTTCAGATGTTTTACGAACGAATCCTAAAACTTCCAAAGCAGATAACGCTTCATCTCGATTTGTATTGTTTTGGACAACAGAAACTTCGTCTAAATCGTACAACTTTAACACTTTTTCTTTTAAATCAAGTATTACTCGCTGTGCTGTTTTGTTTCCAATACCTTTTATAGACTGGATAACTCCAACATCTCCTGAGGCAATGGCATTAATAATTTGTCTGGGTTCTATAGACGAAAGCATTGTTCGTGCGATGCCGGCTCCAATTCCTGAAACAGATAACAGCATTCTAAATATCTCACGTTCAGACTTTTCTACAAAACCATATAAAGTATGCGCATCTTCTTTGATTTGAAGATGCGTATACAATTTTATAAAATCAGCATTTGGAATTAATGAAAAAGTATGTAACGAAATATTTACGTGGTATCCCACTCCTCCGCAATCAATTACAACTTCTGTGGGATTCTTTTCGACTAATTTTCCCTGCAAATGTGCTATCATAATATAATTTAGTAAGAATCCAAATATAGTAAAAATGCAATAAAAATAGGACAATATTATTTTGTCCTATTTTTTAGTGAATTATTTTGCTAATTTGTTCTTTTTGTTTTCTTTTTCCTGAGCGTCAATAACCGCAATTGCTGCCATATTAACCATTTCTTCAACGCTTGCCCCTAATTGGAAAATGTGAACTGGTTTATCCATTCCCATCATAATAGGCCCGATAGAAGCTGATTTATTCAGTTCTTTCATCAATTTATAAGTGATATTAGCCGACTCTAAGTTAGGGAACACAAGCGTGTTTACTTTTTTACCTGCCAGTTTAGAGAATGGGAACTTTTCCTGAAGCATTTCAGAATTTAAAGCAAAGTCTGCCTGAATCTCACCATCTACGACCATCTCAGGGTGATTTTTATGTAAATACGCCACTGCATCTCTTACTTTTGAAGCATTTTGATGCGTTGATGAACCAAAGTTTGAATAAGAAACCATTGCAATTACGGGTTCAATTCCGAACATTTTTGCTGTTTTAGCAGTCATCAATGCAATATTTACTAAATCTTCTGATGATGGATTGATATTGATTGCTGTATCTGACAAGAACATTGGTCCGCGTGATGTAAGCATCATGTTTGCTGTTGCAACAAGTGAAGCGCCGTGTGCTTTTTCAATTAATTGCAGCATTGGTTTTACAACACTTGGGTAACTTCTTGAATATCCTGTAACAAGTGCATCTGCTTCTCCTTCGTTTACCATCATGGCAGCGAAATAGTTTCTTTCGCGCATGAATTTTTGAGCATCAAGCAATGAAACTCCTCTGCGTTCTCTTGATTCCCAGTATGAATTTGCAAATTTGTTACGTCTTTCTTCTTCTTCGTTTGTTTTAGGATCGATGATTTCTAATTCGGCGTCAAAACCTAATTCCTCTTTTAATTCTAAAATAGTTTCTCTGTTTCCTAATAAAACCGGAATACCAATTCCGTCTTCGTGTACAATTTGTGCCGCTTTTAACACATTTAATTGGTCTGCCTCAGCAAAAACTACTTTTTTAGGAT
This sequence comes from Flavobacterium johnsoniae UW101, assembly GCF_000016645.1. Lineage (NCBI taxonomy): Bacteria > Pseudomonadati > Bacteroidota > Flavobacteriia > Flavobacteriales > Flavobacteriaceae > Flavobacterium > Flavobacterium johnsoniae. Next base: position 1,916,038 of record NC_009441.1, on the reverse strand, counting down.
CTAATTTCGCTCGGTTTGTAATTAAACGCACCATTTTATTATCGTTACCCATACGCTCGCGAAGCTTATCTTCATAAGCTGCCCAGTCTGTAATAGGATTTTTTGCAACTCCAGATTCCATTGCTGCTTTTGCAACTGCTGGTGCCACAACAGTAATCAATCTAGGATCGAATGGTTTAGGAATGATATATTCTTGCCCAAAACCTAATTTCATTGCTCCGTAAGCTACGTTAACCTGTTCTGGAACTGGTTCTTTTGCTAAAATAGCCAATGCTTTTACAGCAGCCATTTTCATAGCTTCGTTAATTTTTGTAGCACGCACGTCTAAAGCTCCTCTAAAAATATAAGGGAAACCAAGAACGTTATTTACCTGATTAGGAAAATCTGAACGGCCTGTAGCCATAATCACGTCTTTACGTGTTTGTACAGCTAAATTATAATCGATTTCCGGATTTGGATTTGCCATTGCAAAAACAATCGGATTTTCTTTCATTGTTAACAGCATTTCCGGCGATAAAATATCTCCAGATGATAAGCCGATGAAAACATCTGCTCCTTTTACCGCTTCTGCTAACTCAATTTTAGGACCATTAACAGCATATTTTAATTGTAAATCTGAAAGTGCAGGATTGTCTTTTGTTAAAAGTCCTTTACTATTAAACATTAAAACATTTTCAACTTTTACTCCTAATAAAACATATAAGTCAGTACAAGCGATTGCTGCAGATCCTGCTCCAGAAACTACTACTTTTACATCTTCTGCTTTTTTTCCTGCTAATTCAAGTGCATTGATTAAAGCTGCAGAAGAAATAATTGCAGTTCCGTGCTGATCGTCGTGCATTACCGGAATGTCTAATTCTTCGATTAATCTTCTTTCGATTTCAAAAGATTCTGGTGCTTTAATATCTTCAAGATTAATACCTCCAAAAGTTGGAGCAATATTTTTTACAGTCTGAATAAATTCTTCAACATTTTTTGTATCAACTTCGATATCAAAAACATCAATATCAGAGAATATTTTAAACAATAAACCTTTACCTTCCATTACTGGTTTTCCTGCTTCCGGGCCTATATCTCCAAGTCCTAAAACAGCTGTACCGTTTGAAATTACGGCAACTAAATTTCCTTTTGCTGTATATTTATAAACATCTTCAATGTTTTCTGCAATTGCTAAACAAGGTTCAGCAACTCCCGGCGAATACGCAAGCGATAAGTCTCTCTGGGTTGCATATTTTTTTGTTGGAACTACCTGAATTTTTCCTGGAGTTGGCTCAGCGTGGTACTGTAATGCCTCTCTTTTTTTACTCTCTTTGTTCATTATTTTAGCTTTTATTCTAGCTTACAAAGATATAAGTCTTAGTTTAAAATGGGACGCTTTTACTGCTTTCTTTTGTTAAAATATCAAAATGGTAAAATCAAAAAAAATAGCCCGATTTAAACCGGACTATTTCAAAAAAGTATTTTATAGAAGTTTTACTGTGAGATGTAAGAGTTTAGATGATGAATGGTATCTTTTTGAATTTCAATAATTGCTTTTACAACATCGCTTATAGAAATTATTCCTACCACGGTTCCGTTTTCTAAAACAGGCAGATGTCGTATTCTTTTTGAACTCATAAGTTCCATACAATCGTCAATATTATTTGAAAGCTGGACTGTAAAAACATTGCTTTCCATAATTTCATGTACAAATGTTTCTTTGGAGGATTTATCTTTTAAAACAATTTTTCGAGCATAATCTCTTTCAGATAAAATTCCTTTTAAATCGGTTCCGTCTATGATTAGAATAGCGCCGATGTTTTTATCGCCCATTACTTTTAAAGCTTCATAAACAGTTGTGGTTGAACGTACCGAAAAAACATTTTTCCCTTTTGCGTTTAGTATTTGATCTACAGTCATATCTGAAAAATTTTAGTTTTCATAAAGTTATAATAAAAACAAATACAATATGCAGCGAAATCGATTTTTTAAAAACACAACTGACTCATTTTAAACAAAATACATTGTTTTTAGAATTTTCAAAATTATACTTTAAAGGAAGAAAAAAATTACAGGCGTTTTTTGTGGAAAATTAGATTTTTTAACTTTTTGATGTCAGCCTAATAAAATATAAATCTCATTATATATCCATGTTTTTATCTACGAACAAATGTCCCTATGGGACAAAATACATCGCGGATATTTTTTTTGCTACCAACCAGTTACTCCTAACGGAGTACTTTGTAGAAATTAAATACAATAGTAGAACTCTGTCAAAAATAAAATATCAGTAAAATCAAATGTTATAATTTATATGGAATACTCCATTAGGAGTAACTGGTTGGTAGTGCAAAATGAAATTATTTAATTCAATAATTTCCCGTAGGGAGATATGAAACAATATTAAATTGTATAGTCCCTACGGGACAAAATACGCATTTTTTTTGGGAGCTGCCAATGTTTAACTATTAGCGGAGTATTTCGTAGAAATTAAATAGTTGGTAGAAAAAGGAAATCCACCCATCCAAATATATTCCGTAGGGATTATATAAAGGATTATTTTAAATCTGGAAGTATTATGGATTTTCAGAAAATATTTTATGTATTAAGGTACTTGATTCTATTTTCAATGAATCAGCTAATGAAAAAAGTAAACTAATTGTAATATTCTGTTTTCCTTTTTCAATTCTTTGAATAGTTCTTACATCAACATTACATAATGTTGACAATTGTTCTTGATTAATATTTTCTTTTTCTCTGAGTTCCTTAATGAGTATACCTAACTTGATAATCTCTGACTCATATTTATTATTTTCCACAATCAAATCTATTAAACTATGGAAAAAATCAACCCGACATATATGTCGTGTTTAAAATATAGTCTTACATTTGTAAAAAAAATATTATGGAAACCAATGAAATTAAAAATTTAGAACGCCTAAAAAAATTATCCGCACTTTATTTCAGCACATTAAAGCCAACAGATGCAAAATCAGATACTAATGTTGCTCAAATTAAACTTTCAAATTATTCTGAGCTTGGCTGCGTTATTGCCGAAATCTTAAAACTATGTATTGTTGCGCTGGACTACGATGCACATAAAGCTTCGAATACTATTAAAACTTCACCAATTAATGTAGCTCTCATTTTAGAAATGGTCTTAGAAATGTTTCCAACGGATGAAATGGAAATACTAGACGAAATTTATCAAATGTTTATTGCAAACCCTGATGTCATTGGTGAATAACAAATATCTCGCCCCTAATGTTTTTTCTATAAATATATCGCTCCGCTATAAATATATCGCTCCGCTGGAGCTCTTACAAATGAGACATTATGCTCCAGAGAGCAGAATATTTATACCAAACAAAAGCCTATAAATATATCGCTCCGCTGGAGCTCTTACCAATAAGACACTATGCTCCAGAGGAACAGAATATTTATACCAAACAAAATCCTACAGATATATCGCTCCGCAGGAGCTTTATTATCTTTAATATCAATCTGTATCTATAAATATTTCACCCCGCTATAAATATATCGCTCCGCTGGAGCTCTTACAAATAAGACACTATGCTCCAGAGGAGCAGAATATTTATACCAAACAAAAGCCTATAAATATATCGCTCCGCAGGAGCTCTTGCAAATGAGACATTATGCTCCAGAGGAGCAGAATATTTATAGCAAACAAAATCCCATTTCTAAAAGCTCCAGCGGAGCGGCATATCTCTTTCAATATGCCAAATTAAAAAAGGCTTTCTGAAATAAATTCCTAGAAAGCCTTTTTCATTTAATCAAATTACAAACTTACGATTATAAACTCGCTTCGTCGGTTTTGCTGATGTTGTTGTTCTGTACATTTTACACCATCGGCACATTTATTTACTAATTGTGTTTCTCCAAATCCTTTTGCGGTTAATCGGTCTGCATTAATTCCTTTGCTTACCAGCCAGTCTTTGGTAGACTGTGCTCTTTTATCTGATAAAATCTGATTGCTTTCTGAAGATGAACGGCTGTCTGTATGCGAACGAATATCGACTTTAATTGTTGGATATTGGTTTAACATATCGACCATTTTTTGCAATTGAGGTACAGACGATTTTTTGATTGTGGCTTTTCCTAAATCAAAAAAGTTCATCGGGATTTTTAATAATTTCCCTAAATCGGTTCCAACTGCAATGGTAACTTTAACTGGTTTAATCGAATTATTGGTTTTTATTACAACCGGAATTGCTGTAATTGGCTTTGGCTTCTTTTCTAAAGCTATTGGCAGAGAAGCAGATCCTGTTGCCTTTTTCAGTGTTATCGAAACTTCTTTAAACAAATAATCTTCTTTAGCTGTTTTGATATAGTACTTTTTACCGCATTTTACATTCGAAAAAACATAATTTCCATTGGCATCTGATTTAGCTTCAACAGCAGTTTTACCTGCTTCATCAAATAAAATCAAGGCAACGTTTGAAAGTGTTTCGTTTGTTTCCTGATCAGTAATGGTTCCGGATATCTGCTGTTCGCAAATTAATCTTCTGTTTTCTGTAAATCGGTATACATCGTCAAGTCCATGGCCGTTTACTCGGTTTGAAGAGAAAAAACCATTTCTGTTTTTACTGTTAATGATAAAAGCAAAATCGTCTTGTTTACTGTTAATTGGTTCACCAACATTTTGTACTTCATCAAAAGTGCATTCTTTGGTAATTTTAGAAACAAAAATATCCAGTCCGCCTAAACCTGGTCTTCCGTCACTGGCAAAATAAAGTTCGTTTTCATCTGAAATAAAAGGAAAAGTTTCTCTTCCTTCGGTATTAATTTCTGGACCTAAATTTTCTGGTGCACCAAAACCTCCGTTAGAAAGTATGCTTACTTTATAGATATCCGAAAGTCCTAACGTTCCCGGCATATCTGATGCAAAATATAATGTTTTTTCGTCTACACTTAAAGCTGGATGCGCTACGCTGTATTCGTCACTGTTAAACGGAAGTTCTTGTACTTCTTTCCATTCGTTATTAATTAAAACGGCTTTGTATAGTTTTAAAAATGTGACCTTGTTTTCATTTTGTTTTCTTTTTCCGTCTACTGAGTTATTTCTGGTAAAATACATGGTTTTACCATCTTTTGTAAAAACGGGAGTAGACTGATTGAAGTTAACCTGCAGATTTTGTTTATGAAACAACATTGGTTTTCCAATGCTCCCGTCTGGATTTAAATCTACAGCATATAAAGTTGAAATGGCTTTATTTGTCCATTTAAAATTCTTTTTGATAATAGAACCTGTATCTCTTGCCGATGTAAAGACTAATTTATTGTCTAAAATAGTGCTTCCGTAATCTGAATCTTTTGAGTTGATTCCGGCATCTGCAATATCAAAACGTCCTGAATTTGATTTAATATCTTCTAAATAATTTCTGTTTTTTAAGAATAAAACGACTCTTTTATCTGAAGGTGCTTTTTGGGAGAATTTCTCTAAAATTTCATCGGCTTTAGTATAATTCCCTTCTGATTTTAAGCATTGAGCATATTTATACAAATAGTCTGCTTCCTGATTTTCATTAATACTGAATAATTCCTGATAGTATTTTAAGGCGTCTTTTAATTCGCCAATGAAATAATAGGAATTTCCAAGTCTTTGAAATATTCTTTCTTCTCTAACTCCTTTTTCAACTAATTTTTCATAGGCTTTTATAGCATCCGCGTAAGCGTAACTGTCGTATTTTTTATCTGCATTTTTTATACTGGCCGTTTGGGCATCTGCCATAAAAAAGCAAAGCAACAAAATGGGAAAAAGTATTTTTTTAAGCTTCATAATTTATCAATTAAAAGAATCTTGGTGAGGTAAGTTTGCTGTAATTATTAAAGAAATCAAAACGAAGGAAAATCTCATGCGATCCTGAATTGTATTTTCTTAATTGTGTGGTTTCGTGATCGTAACCATATCCTATATACATGCCTTTTGTAACCTGAAAACCTGCCATAGCACTTACCGAAGCACTCCAGCGATAAGCAAGCCCAAGAACGAACTTATCATTGAACATGAAATTACCAGAAACATCTACCTGCAAAGGTGCTCCTTCTACCATTTTTGTCAACAATGCCGGTTTGAATTTTATATACTCTAAATGATCCAGATTAAATACATAACCTGCCATGAAGTAATAGTTTATTTTTTCTTTGAAAATAGCGACATCATTATTGTCATAGCGATTGGTTTCGATAAAATTAGGAACTGATAATCCTAAATAAGCACGATCTGAATGCCAGTAAATTCCGGCTCCAATATTGGGTGTAAACTTATTTTTGATGTCCTGAAATAATTCGTCGTTTTGATCTTCATAACTCAATTTACTAGCATCAAGATTAAAAAGATTGGCTGTTGCCTTGATACCAAACGAAAGTTTAAATGATTCTGATGTTGGAATACTGTATGACAAATCAGCAGATAAAGTATTTTCGTTCGTTGGCCCGATTTTATCGTTTACCAAAGAAACTCCTAATCCTAAATTGCTGTTGGTTAAAGGTGTGTTTACAGAAAAAGTACTTGTTTCCGGCGCTCCGTCAAGACCAATCCATTGTGTACGATATAACCCAAAAACACTCAGTACGCCGCGCGAACCTGCATAAGCCGGATTTATTCCGATAGTGTTGTACATGTATTGTGTAAACTGAGCATCTTGCTGCGCTGAACACACAATGGTAAAAAACATAAAAATTAAACCTAATTTTTTCATCTTAAAGATTTTAAAAAACGGCTCAGCTTATCGTAAGCCGTTTGTATTTTTTATTTATTAATGTATAAATAACCTGATGTTTCGTGAGGATTTGAGTCGCTGTCTTTGTATTTCAGGATATAGAAATAAGTTCCTACCGGAAGTCCTTCTGACTGTTTCATTGTTGTACGTCCAAAAGAATATCCTTTAAACACTCTGTCGACATTGTTATAATGATCTACATCAAAAACCAGAACTCCCCAACGGTTGTAAATTTCTACGGTATTTTCAGGATAACATTCTAATCCCTGAATGTAGAATCGTTCATTTTTCTGGTCTCCGTTTGGAGAAAAGGCATTGAGAACTTTAATTTTACATCCGTTTAAGTCTAATACTGTAGGTTTGTCTCCGTCGATATTTTCGTAATCAGAATTGTCTTCTACAACTACTCCTCTTGCACTTTTCCCTTGTACACTTGCCTGATTGCTTACTTTTCCAGAATTAATATCTGTTTGTGTTATTTTGTACAGGGCTGAGAAATTAGTATCGTTTGACTCGCCAACATTTAAATCTAAAGCTTGTCCTGAAACTACAACTCCCGGCAGAAGATCTGTAATCGTGATTCCGCTTAACGGTACGTTTCCTGTATTGGTGACTGTAAATCTATAGCTGATGGTCTCTCCTGCATTTGCAATTGTATTGTTGTTTTCGTCATTGAATGCCGCTGTTTTAACTAATGCAATTGCCGGAACTTCTACAAATACATTTAATGTTGCTGTACTGCAATTTGTATCGTTTGCTTTTTCGCAGACCTGATATACAATTGCGTAAGTTCCTCCTGGGGTATTTGGTTTAACGTTTACTGTTCCGTCTGCATTAAATTCGAAATTTGAATTTCCTGACTGGTTTTTAATAATTACATCAACTGGATTAATTGGCTGTCCGTTTAATAAGTCATTATCTAAAACATTTACAAATTCAAGAGAACCGTTAATTCCATCAACTGCTACAAGAGCATCATCAGTTAAAACCAACTGCTGTACCGGATTAACAGGAGAAACTGAATTTAACACTACCACTTTTACAACTGCCTGACTGCAGTTATTTGAGTTTGAAGCATCGCATATTTGATACGTCAATTGGTACGTTCCTGATGGTGTTCCAGCTTTTACACTTACTGAACCATTTGCGTTTAAAGTCAAATTAGCATTTGGAACTGTTGTGCTTAAAATAACATCAGCAGGATTAACTGTTAATCCGTTTAGTTTATCATTATCAAAAATATTAGTGCCAGTATTAGTTCCTTTACTTGTATCTACCGGACCCGCTGTGTCATCATTTGCGATGATTACAAAAGTTGGTCTTGCATTACACTGCGGTGTTGCAGCAGGATAACTTACCGGAATAGCTGCTGTTGGGTTTAGAGAGAATTGCATTATAACTCCAGTTCTGGTGTTTTCGAATCCGTCAGCACCTTCTGTCCATTGCCCATTTGCTAATAACCAGCCCGGCCAGTCTACTCCATTTCCGTTTCCGTCGATAACTGCTCCCGGCCATAAAATAGTACCGCTTAATGGCTGCTCTATTTGTGTTGCTACAACATTGTTTGCGCTGTCAATCCATTTAATTGTTACTAAATTTGTTGGTGTGAAATTATCTGCCACAACTTTATACGTTACGTAAGGAACGTTGTTTGAGCAAAAACTTTCAGCCGTAACGGTTATTGTTGGCTCTTCTACTGTAACTTCTACCTTACCAGAACTGCAATTTGATTGATTTAATACTTCACAAATCTGATACGTTAATTCATAAGTTCCTCTTGGTGCATTTGCTCCCAATGTTACTGTTCCGTATGGATTTAATGTTAAGAATCCTTTTGGATCTGCAACTTCTACAGAAAGTTTTACGTCACTTGGTACAAGCGGTAATGTGTTATTGGTATCATTATCGAAAACATTCACAATTGTCTGAGGCTGATTTATTCCAACTACTGACAGAATAGTGTCTGGATTTGCTGCTAATACTCCTCCTGTAACTTCTACTGTACTTTTTGCCGTATCGCAGTTTCCTGTATTTGTTACTTCACAAATACTGTATTCGATTTCGTAAATTCCAATTGGTGTCTTGGCTGGAACTGTTACACGTCCGTCTGGTTCTAATACAAAACCTGTTGGAAGATTTACTTTAGATAAAATAACTTCTCCATGATTTGACCCAATAACAGCCTGAGATCCGTTTAATTTATCGTTTATAATTACTGAAACAGTTGTTGTACCGCCTGTGCTTCCGTTTACTGAGCCTATGTTTTCTGCAACAGCATCAATTACCGGTGCCGTAACTGTAACCTGAACTTTGTTTGTACTGCAGTTTGATGGATTAAAAAGCTCGCAGATTTCATACGTTAACTCGTAATTTCCTGCCTGAGCATTTGCTCCTAAAACTGCATTTCCATTGGCATCAATTGTTAAGAAACCTTTTGGGTCTGTTCCCGGTGTCAGTTTAACATCTGACGGGTCTAATTTTAATCCGTTTTTAGTATCGTTATCAAAAACATTGATAAGCGTTTGAGATGTATTTGATCCCGTTACTGATCCAACTGCATCTAAGTTTGCAACTAAATCTGCTGCAGTTACCACTACTGTTGATGTTGCTGTTGAGCAGTTTGTCGCTGGATTATTATTGTCGCATATTGTATATTCAATATCGTAGTTTCCTTTTTTAACTCCTGCGCTTACGGTGATTGTTCCGTCTGCATTAATCGTAAATCCTGTCGGTGCCGTTGCTGTTAAAGTAACTTGTCCCGGATTTGATCCGATAACGGCCTGAACTCCGTTTAGTTTATCCAGTCCAATAAGCGATGTTGTTGTTCCGCCGATTGTTCCGTTAATAGGACCTAAATCTTCTTTTACTGCTAAGATTACAGGCGCTGTAACCGTAACCTGAACTTTGTTTGTACTGCAGTTTGATGGATTAAAAAGCTCGCAGATTTCATACGTAATCTCATAATTTCCTGCCGGCGCATTTGCTCCTAAAACTGCATTTCCATTAGCATCAATTGTTAAGAAACCTTTCGGGTCTGTTCCCGGTGTCAGTTTAACATCTGACGGATCTAATTTTGATCCGTTTTTAGTATCGTTATCAAAAACATTGATAAGCGTTTGAGAAGTATTTCCTCCCGTTACTGATCCCATAGAATCTAGGTTGGCAACTAAATCTGCTGCAGTTACCACAACTGTTGATGTTGCTGTTGAACAGTTTGTTGCTGGATTATTATTGTCGCAGATTGTATATTCAATATCGTAGTTTCCTTTTTTAACTCCCGCGCTTACAGTGATTGTTCCGTCTGCATTAATCGTAAATCCTGTCGGAGCTGCTGCGGTTAAAGTAACTTGTCCCGGATTTGATCCGATAACTGCCTGAACTCCGTTTAGTTTATCCAGTCCAATAAGCGAGGTTGTTGTTCCGCCGATTGTTCCGTTAATAGGACCTAAATCTTCTTTTACTGCTAAGATTACCGGCGCTGTAACCGTTACCTGAACTTTGTTTGTACTGCAGTTTGATGGATTGAAAAGTTCGCAGATTTCATACGTTAACTCATAATTTCCTGCCGGAGCATTTGCTCCTAATACTGCATTTCCATTTGCATCAATTGTTAAGAAACCTTTCGGGTCTGTTCCCGGTGTCAGTTTAACATCTGACGGATCTAATTTTGATCCGTTTTTAGTATCGTTATCAAAAACATTGATAAGGGTTTGAGATGTATTTGATCCCGTTACTGATCCAACTGCATCTAAATTTGCAACTAAATCTGCTGCAGTTATCACAACTGTTGAAGTTGCTGTTGAGCAGTTTGTCGCTGGATTATTATTGTCGCAGATTGTATATTCAATATCGTAGTTTCCTTTTTTAACTCCTGCGCTTACGGTGATTGTTCCGTCTGCATTAATCGTAAATCCTGTCGGTGCCGTTGCTGTTAAAGTAACTTGTCCCGGATTTGATCCGATAACGGCCTGAACTCCGTTTAGTTTATCCAGTCCAATAAGCGATGTTGTTGTTCCGCCGATTGTTCCGTTAATAGGACCTAAATCTTCTTTTACTGCAAGGATTGCTGGTGCAGTCACTGTAATTTCTACAGTTGCTGTATTGCAATTTGAAGTATTCGCAACTTCACAGATTTTATAATCAAATGAATATTTTCCTGTTGGTGTGTTTGGTTTAACCGTAACTTCTCCACTTGTAGTATCAAAAGTTAAGACTGAAGGTAATGTAGAAGCTAAAGTTAACTCAACCTCATTTCTAACAACTGCATTACAGTTAAGCAAATCGTTTGATAAAACATTTGAAACAGCAGTTCCTCCTTCATATCCATTAATTGAAGCTGTATCTTTATTTGGTACAATTGGACCCACAACTTTTACTGTCTGAGTACAGGTTTGTGTATTTCCTGCTGCATCTGTAGCTGTCCAAGTCACAGTAGTATTTCCTAATGGGAAACTTGACGGCGCGTTATTTGTTACTGTTACTGCTCCGCTGCAATTGTCTGATGTTGTAGGTGTGCCTAAATTAACGCCTGTTGCTACACATGAATTGGCATTCGCAGAAACTATAACATTTGACGGACAGGTGATTGTTGGTTTCTGAGTATCATTTACTGTTACTGTTTGTGTGCAGGTTTGTGTATTTCCCGCTGCATCTGTTGCTGTCCAAGTCACAGTCGTATTTCCTAATGGGAAACTTGACGGTGCATTATTTGTTACTGTTACTGCTCCGCTGCAATTATCTGATGTTGTAGGTGTGCCTAAATTAACGCCAGTTGCTACACATGAATTGGCATTAGCAGAAACTACCACATTTGATGGGCAGGTAATTGTTGGCTTTTGAGTATCATTTACTGTTACAGTCTGTGTGCAGGTTTGTGTATTTCCTGCTGCATCCGTTGCTGTCCAGGTTACTGTTGTATTTCCTAATGGGAAACTTGACGGCGCGTTATTCGTTACGGTTACTGTGCCGCTGCAATTATCTGATGTTGTTGGCGTGCCTAAAGAAACTCCTGTTGCTACGCAAGAGTTTGCATTAGCAGAAACCACAACTGCTGATGGGCAGGTAATTGTTGGTTTTTGAGTGTCTTTAATAATTACTTTTTGAGTCGCAGTTTCTACGTTTCCGTTACCATCATTAAAACTCCAATTAATTGTATAAGTACCTTGAACTGAATAAGTCAAAGGATCGGTCGTTGTTCCGGTTACTGTTCCTTTACAATTATCTGTTGTTATAGGTGCGGTTGCAGTTGCTGAACATTGCCCTGTAATGTCTGCCAAAACTGGTTTTGCTGGTTTCTCTGTATCACTAACTTTTACTGTAGAAGCAGCAGAAGTTGCTTCACATCCAGTTGAAGAATTTGTAACTTTAACTTTATAATCTCCATCAGAATTTACAGCTAACGAAGATGATGTTTGACCAGAAATTACAACATTGTTTTTATACCAAACATATGTTGGTGATGCTGCATTAGTTACTGCATTTAAAGTAGTCGTTAAACATGCCGTTAGTGCTCCTGTTATCGAAGCGGTTGGTAACGGATTTGGTGTAGTTGAAACACTGGCGCTGTTATTAGCCGTGTTACTATCTACTGTTGATGCCGGCAATGCTGCTGTGTTATTATAAACACCCGAAGCATTAACTTTTGCCGTAATTTTTAATGTTTCAGTTATTCCACCATTTACATCTCCTATACTCCAAACACCAGTTGAGGCATTATAATTTCCTATTGTTTGTGTAGAGCTGACAAATGTATAACCCGTAGGAAGTAAATCGTTTATCGAAACTCCTGTTGCGTTGTTAACGCCTAAATTGCTTAATTTTACTGTAAATTCAACATTTGAACCTACGCATGGAGTTGCGTTGTCTACAGTTTTTGTAACACCTAAATCAGTACATAAAGTAACTGAAACAGGTTTTGATTGTGTCTGAGCTCCACAAGTTAAAGTTGAAGCAACTGAATAGGCTCCTGTTTTTGTTGCTGTATAAGTATCTGAATTTGCTCCTGAAATAGCAACTCCGTTTAAATACCATTGATAAGGAGCAAATCCTGTTGGTGTTTTTAATGTAGCTGTATTATTAGTACATCCTCCGCCTGATATATAAGTAAAGGTTGGATCTTCTGGCTGGACAGCAAAATTTGAGAAAAATCCCGCCATAGAGAAACCTCCATCCTGCTGTACAATTGAAACCGTTAATTTAGCATTACTTTCAATAGAAAGAAAATCTGGACTTCCAATTTGTTGACTATTGAAGTTTATTAAATACCAGCCTGTATTCCCTATCTGATAACGAGCTCCAACACCAGATATATTGGCAATATTATTTCCATTCACAGTTACAACTTCTGTCCCGCTTCTTAAAAGAATATATCCAAAATAATCTAATGTTCCTGTACCATAATTTCTAAATTTTGCGGTCTCTATGAAATTAGATCCACCGCATTCAGATACTGGCGCAATTGTGGAAATATCAACCTCGCATTTTTGTGCTGTTCCAGAATATACGGCAACTCTTTTATCTGCTTTAATATGAGAAGCTGTAAAACTAACATCTTTAACACCATTTATAAAAGTATAAAAGTATCCTGCTTTTTCTAAAGTTACAGTAACCGGTGATCCTACTAATGCTCCTGTAGTCGAATAGCTTTCTATGGTTACTTTTGTGTCGTCTTTTGTAGCCACAACAGTAGTCTGCTCTGCTGTATTATTTCCTGTTCCTCTTTCAAGAAAATATTCTGTCCCTAAAACTGCTTCAGGAGGAATTTGATTGTACGCCCCGTCTCCACATCCGCCTGGAGTATCAATTGCTGCCGAGGTATTCATAACTACAGGGTTTGAAGATTCTACGAGCGTTCCAATAGGTGCTGTAAACAAATAGCTTTGTCCGGCATTTAAAGTTGTTGTAACAACATTATTTATTTTTATTGAAGTCCCATTATTAATAGCCATAACGCTGTATATTGGGCGTTGATCACCATAATTATTAAAATTACCAAGTGATCCATCTCTATAATATCCAACTCTAAATCTAATCCCTATTCCAGCATCTCCAAAACTTGTTAATGCAGCATTTCCTTTAATATCTTTATCACTGCCATCTGCTCCTAACGCATCAGAAGCAATATTTCTTAAATTTATTGATATAGGTTTATCTCCTTTAACAATTAAACCAGCAGCATTTAAAACGGTATTCAGTGTAAATGCAGGTGCGTCTTTTGGGAGACCTGCAAATCTATAAACAGCAGGAGTACCTTTTACCGCTGTAAGATTAGTGACTAAAGTCCCATCACTTTTTGATACAGTAATTTTTACAGTAGTTGTAGAGTTCGTTGCAATAACAATTTCATTCGCTTTACTAAAATACTGCCAAGGAGCAGGTGCAATATAGTGCGTAGTATAAAACTGCGCAGAAGCACTGGTGCTGATTAAAAGAAAGAATAAAATAATACAATTTGATTTAAAAAACTTAAACCAATTAAAAGTAGAGTTACGCATAGACAGACTCGGTATTAATTTGAGTAATAGAAATTATTGTTGAAATCCCAGAATGGGCTTTCAAGTTATAAACGAGATACGAAAAAAATAAAGGGATAGATTTTAGATTATTGAAAATAAGCTTTTCAAAATCAAAAAAATAGTTATGCAGCGTTTTGACCATAATGTTCTCGGTTCAAGACACAAATGTCTCTCGGTTAAATTAGTAGTTTTGGAGCGGCGAAAATATATAAACACCTCAATACTAGCTACATTAGTCGATAAACTACTCGGAAAAACGTTGAAATACACTTTTAGTAAACTTAAATTAACTTTAACAAGTCAATAAAGATGATAATTTAACAATGAAACAACAGAAATTTCTTAATTTTTTAAAGAAAAGTCAATTTATTAAGATTTAGAGGGAGAAAAAACTAAATTATCTTACATTTTATACTCGTCAAAAAAAGAGATAAAAAAAAACCAAACAACTGAAAATCAATAATATAAAAACACAAAATTGTAAGAAACAAATTTGATTTTAATTTAGATTATTCTAAAAATTTAATGTTTCTTTTGAGCCCGTCAAATTTGGTTCTTTTGATAGGAGAATTTTTAAAAACTACCCGAAAAGTTTCCTCGGTAATTTCTGTCCAATCTTTTTTTGAGAAAGACAGCAGATCCGGATTTGGGTTAAAAAGTGGTTCTGAATGAGGTTTAGAAAATCGATTCCAAGGGCAGACATCCTGGCAAGTATCACAGCCAAACATCCACTCATCAAATTTTCCTTTCATATCATTCGGAAGATTTTCCTTAAGTTCTATTGTATAATAAGAAATACATTTACTGCCGTCTACAATATAAGGAGCAAGGATTGCTTGTGTAGGACAAGCATCAATACATGCAGTGCAGGAACCGCAATGATCTGTTACAGCATGATCATATTCTAAATCTAAATCAAGGATAAGTTCTGCTATAAAGTAAAAAGAACCTACCCTTTGGGTTATTAGGTTACTGTTTTTTCCAATCCAGCCTAAACCGCTTTTGGCAGCCCATGCTTTATCTAAAACTGGTGCAGAGTCGACAAAGGCACGACCGGATACATCACCAATATTTTCTTGTATCGAATGTAAAAATTCTTTTAATTTTTCTTTGATAACAAAATGATAATCCTGACCATAGGCATATTTCGATATTTTGAAACTTTCTTCATTTTGAGATTCAGATGGAAAATAATTCAGCAAAAGTGAAACTACACTTTTAGCATCATCTACTAATAAAGTCGGGTCTAAACGTTTATCAAAATGATTTTCCATATAAGCCATTTGACCATTATGGTTATTGTTTAACCATTTTTCAAGCCGAGGCGCTTCTTGTTCCAGAAAACCTGCTTTGGAAATTCCGCAAGAAATAAAACCCAATCTTTTGGCTTCTTCTTTTATAAATTTTGAATATGTCTCTTTTGAATTAATACTCATCTTTTAAAAAATGAAACTTCTACATTAACAGGTTTTAGAGTAATCAGCGGATTAAATTGAATTACATCATTATTAGATTTAATGATATATTTTTTTACAACTTGTGCTATAGTCAAGCACATTTCATAAATGGCAAATCCAGTGCCAATACACATTCTTGGACCAGCACCAAATGGATAAAAATATTGCATTGACTCCTTTTTTTGATCTCCAAGAAATCGTTCCGGAATAAATTCATCCGGATTCTTCCAATACTTAGGATTTCGATGCAGTTCGTAAAAAGAAACTCCTATTAAGGTGTTTTTCTTTATTTTAAAATGAGCAAGAGAATCATCTTCAAGATTTTGTCTGTCAGTAATCCATGCTGGCGGATACAAACGCATAGATTCGTTCAAAACAGCATTTGTATAGGTCATTTTTTGAAGCTGCTCAATAACATTATCCGTTTGAGATTCAATTTCGATTATTTCTTCAAAAATCTTTTGCTGAACTTCAGGATTTCTACCCAAAAGATGAAGTGTAAAAGTCAAAGCATTAGCAGTTGTTTCATGCCCTGCAATAAACAAAACTTTAATTTCGTCAATCAATTGTTCAACTGACATGCTTTCTCCAGTATCTTCATATCGGGTCTCCAAAAGCATGTTCAATAAATCATTTATTTCTTCTCCCGATGCTTTTCTTTCTTCTATGATTTCCTGAATAATATGGTTGTTTTCTTCAGCTAACTTCAAATGTTTCTTCACTTGACCACTCAATGAAAACCACCATGCTTTATGCGGAAGTCTAATTTCTTTAATTAAGAAATTTTGAACTTCTTCTATAATAAACTTAATACGTTGAAATTTATTCTCAGCAGTCGAAAGCTGAAATAAAGATTTTGCTACGACATTAAATGCCAGGTTACTCATTACGGGAAAGAGGTCTATTGGCTTTTCTTCAATTAAATTCTCTAATTCTAAAGCAATAACGGCATTCATATTATCAACCAGCTGATTCATTTTTTGTTTATGAAATGCCGGCTGAATCAAACGTCTTTGTTTTAGCCAAAAATCACCATCACTCGTTAAAAGTCCCTTACCTAAATACTTGGATAGATATACGGATTGAAATTTAGATTTATGGTAATTTTTTTGATTCTTAACTAAGATATACTGTGCAATTTCATTATCTCTCGACAAGATTATATATTTTGAAAAACCAATTCTAATAGAAAAAGAATCCCCCAATTTATCAAAATATTTTTTATGAAAAGGAATCGGATTTCTGCGAACACCTTCAGCATCTCTGAAAAATCTTAGTATAGATAATTTTTCAGGATAAGTATGTTTTTGTTTTTCAGACATAAAAATTTAAAATAAACCTCCTTGTATATTTGTGTTTATCTTTCCTAAATGTTTATATGCTTTCTCGGTAACTTCACGCCCGCGGGGTGTACGCATAATAAATCCTTCCTGAATCAAGAAAGGTTCATAAACTTCTTCAATAGTTTCACTGCTTTCAGAAACTGCTGTCGCCAAGGTAGAAAGACCAACTGGCCCGCCTTTAAACTTATTAATAATGGTCAATAATATCTTATTATCCATTTCATCAAGTCCATGAGCATCAACATTCAATGCCTTCAATGCATATTTAGAAATCTCTAGATCAATCGTACCGTTGCCTTTTATTTGAGCAAAATCTCTAACTCTTCGCAACAATGCATTTGCAATACGAGGAGTTCCTCTGCTTCGGCCAGCAATTTCAATTGCAGCTTCAAGATCAATTGGCATTTTTAATATTCCAGCACTTCTTTCTACAATTGTGGTTAAAAGTTCGGTAGAATAATATTGTAAACGTGATGAAATTCCAAAACGAGCCCGCATTGGAGCTGTTAATAATCCGGAACGAGTTGTCGCTCCTATTAATGTAAATGGATTTAAATTGATTTGAACGGTTCTGGCATTTGGACCAGATTCAATCATAATATCAATTTTAAAATCTTCCATTGCTGAGTATAAGTATTCTTCAACAATTGGACTCAAACGATGAATTTCATCTATAAATAAAACATCTCTTTCATCTAGATTGGTTAACAATCCGGCTAAATCTCCAGGTTTATCTAAAACAGGTCCAGAAGTAATTTTGATTCCAACCTCCAGCTCATTTGCCAAAATATTTGCCAAAGTCGTTTTCCCAAGTCCGGGAGGTCCATGAAACAAAGCATGATCAAGTGCCTCTCCACGTTGGTTAGCAGCGGCAACAAAGACTTTTAAATTTTCCAAAACTTGATCTTGTCCGGCAAAATCGTCAAATGACAGCGGACGTAATCTTTTTTCAAGATCTAATTCTTCTGAGTTATATCCTTTAGTTGTAGGATCTAGATTTTCATTCATCCTGCAAAGATATAGAAACTAATTAGTTTGTAAAACAGTAAGCTTAAGGTTTAAACCTTAACCAAACAAAAAAGGCTGTCATTTCTGACAGCCTTTGATATATTTTAGTGGTGTAAAACTTCTTCACCTTCTTTCATTGGTACATTTTGAGGAACAAAATCTACATCATGATTTGGGTTACTGTAGTCATACGGCCAACGATATACGTGAGGAATTTCTCCCGGCCAGTTTCCGTGGATATGTTCAACTGGAGTAGTCCACTCTAAAGTTGTAGATTTCCATGGGTTTTGAACAGCTTTTTTACCATAGAAAATACTGCTAAAGAAGTTGTATAAGAATACTAACTGGAATGCACCTCCTACAAGAGCAAATGTTGTAATTAAAACATTCACATTTTGTAAATCATCAAATAATGGGAAGTTAGTATTTGTATAGTAACGTCTTGGTAAACCAGCTAATCCGATAAAGTGCATTGGGAAGAAAACTCCATAAGCACAAACTGCTGTAATCCAGAAGTGAATATAACCTAAATTTTTGTTTAACATTCTTCCGTACATTTTAGGGAACCAGTGATAAATACCAGCAAACATTCCGTAAAGTGCAGAGATACCCATTACTAAGTGAAAGTGAGCAATTACAAAGTAAGTATCATGAACGTTAATATCTAAAGTACTATCTCCTAAAATGATTCCTGTTAAACCTC
The DNA here is from genome assembly GCF_000016645.1 of Flavobacterium johnsoniae UW101. NCBI lineage: Bacteria > Pseudomonadati > Bacteroidota > Flavobacteriia > Flavobacteriales > Flavobacteriaceae > Flavobacterium > Flavobacterium johnsoniae. The sequence continues at coordinate 1,897,291 of NC_009441.1, read as the reverse complement.
CAGTGATGAAAGTAGAAACCATTCCAATAGAGAATAACATTGCAGGATTGAATTGTAAGTTACCTTTCCATAAAGTTGTAATCCAGTTGAACGCTTTTACAGCAGATGGAATTGCAACCAATAAAGTTGTAAAAGTAAATACAGATCCTAAGAAAGGATTCATACCAGAAATAAACATGTGGTGACCCCATACAATAGTTGATAAGAATGCAATTGCAAGAACAGACATAATCATCGCTCTATATCCGAAGATTGGTTTACGAGAGTTCGTAGCCATAATTTCAGAAACAAGTCCCATTGCCGGTAAGATTACAATGTAAACCTCAGGGTGACCTAAGAACCAAAATAAGTGCTCAAACAATACTGGAGAACCTCCTTGGTAGTGTAAAACCTCTCCAGCAATATAGATATCTGATAAGAAGAATGAAGTACCAAAACTTCTGTCAAAAATCAATAATAAGGCTGCAGATAATAATACTGGGAATGAAATAACACCAATAATAGCTGTTACGAAAAATGTCCAGATTGTAAGAGGAAGTCTAGTCATAGACATTCCTTTTGTTCTTAAGTTAATAACAGTTACAATGTAGTTTAATGATCCCATTAAAGAAGATGCAATAAATATAGCCATTGAAACTAACCATAAAGTCATACCTGTTCCAGATCCAGGAATTGCTTGAGGCAATGCACTTAATGGAGGATAAATTGTCCAACCTGCAGAAGCTGGTCCAGCTTCAACAAATAAAGAACTTAACATTACTACAGCAGATAAGAAAAACAACCAGTATGAAATCATGTTCATAAATCCAGAAGCCATATCTCGCGCTCCAATTTGAAGTGGAATAAGTAAGTTACTAAAAGTTCCACTTAAACCTGCCGTAAGTACAAAGAATACCATAATGGTACCATGAATTGTAACTAAAGCAAGATAAATATCATTAGCCATTACACCATCAGGTGCAAATTTATCTCCTAATAAAACATTGAATATTTTAAAAGACTCTTCTGGCCACGCTAATTGCATTCTGAAAAGCAAGGACATTGCAATCCCAATTACTCCCATAACAATACCTGTAATTAAGTATTGTTTAGCAATCATTTTGTGATCAATACTAAAAATATATTTAGTAATGAACGTGTCTTTATGATGATGTTCGTGCTCGTGATCGTGTCCGTGATCGTGACCGTGCGCTTCTGCTGACATATATGTGTACTTTAAATTTTCTTAATAATATTATTTCATCGCAACTTTAGCTACAGCTGCTTTAACAGTATCAACTACCGCTTTTACGGTATCTTTTACTTTTGCAGTAGTATCTGTAGTTGGAGCAGCTCCTTCAGCTGGTTTTTCAGCAGCTTTTGCCGCTTTAATATCTTGAGCTAAAGTAGTTTTTTCACTTAACCATTTTTTATAATCTTCCGGAGTGTCAACCACAACTTTCATTTGCATGTTATAGTGTGAAGCTCCACATATTTTATTACATAATAATAAATAGTCAAATGTATAAGGATCTAAAGCTGTACCGCCTTTTGCAACTAACTCAGCACTTTTTTCAGCTCTAAGTTTATTAATATTCGCAACTTTCTCAACCATAAATGGAAGCTCTCTGTATTCAGCAGTAGTATAAGTTGGAACGAAAGCAAATTCTGTAACCATTCCAGGAACACAGTTCATCTGCGCTCTAAAGTGAGGCATATAAGCTGAGTGTAAAACGTCTTGAGAACGCATTTTGAAGTGTACTTTTTTACCTTTAGGAATATGCAGTTCTGAAACTACAATATCATCCTGAGAGTTAGGGTCTGACATATCAACTCCTAATGTGTTGATACCTTCAATTAAACGTACGTTAGCTTTTCCTAAAACGTTATCTTGTCCAGCATATCTAGCTGTCCATTTAAATTGCTGAGCGTATAATTCAATTTCAATTACATCTTCGTCTTTATCAACAAACATAATGTTATTCCAAGCATATAATCCGTAAAGAATTAAACAAGCTAAAACAACAGATGGAATAATACTCCAGATTGCTTCTAATTTGTTACTATCTGCAAAGAATAATGCTTTTTTATCTTTATTTCCTTTGTATTTAAAAGAAAACCAGTATAATAAACCTTGAGTAATAACTTGAACTGTAAAGATCAAAACCCAAGTAATATTCATTAAACTATCTACTAAACCACCGTGCTCTGAAGCAGGAGTATGAAGCGCCAAATTACCCCATTTTAGTAAACCATAAATAGTAAATATATAAATGAATGCCAAAAAGCCAAACAAAATATATCCCTGAATGTTATTGTCATTATCTGATGCAACTTGAGAATCGTCCGAAGAAGATCCTACTTGAGTAAGATCAAAAATCTTGGTCAATTGCCATAGTGCAACTGCTAATAAAACTAAAACTATAATTACCAACAAACTTGTCATCTGTTTACTTCTTTAAATATTAATAATGAAAATGTTTACTTTCTTCGATGAAAGGATTTCTTTTTGCAAGCAAAGGAGATTTAGTTAATGCAGTAAATACAACAAATATAAATAAACCTAAGAAGAAAAGAATAGATGCAATTTCAGGAACTCCAATAAACCATTTGTCTCCAACTGTACCAGGCATAATCATATTAAAGAAATCAACATAGTGACCTAATAAGATTACAATACCTGCCATAACTACAACCCAGTTAAGACGTTTGAAGTCTGTATTAATTAATATCAATAATGGGAAAACAAAGTTCATAACAACCGCACCAAAGAAAGGAAGGTTATATAATTGAATTCTTGTTACGAAATAAGTTACCTCTTCTGGAATATTAGCATACCAGATCAACATGAACTGAGAGAACCATAAGTAAGTCCAGAAAACACTAATACCAAACATGAATTTAGCTAAATCGTGAATATGACTAGTATTTACATATTCTAAATATCCTTTAGATTTTAAGTAAATTGTAATTAAAGCAATAGAAGTAATACCACTTACAAAGAAAGAAGCAAATACATACCATGCAAACAAAGTACTGAACCAGTGTGGATCAAATGACATAATCCAATCCCAAGCCATAATAGACTCAGATACGATAAAGAAAACTAAGAATCCAGCAGAGATTTTGAAATTCTTTTTGTAGTAAAGATCATCGTTTGCCTCATCTTGAGCTAAACAGTTTTTTCTAGAAAAATGACGGTATATATTCCATCCTAGCAAAAAGATAAAAGCTCTTACAATCCAGAAAGGGAAATTTAAATAACCTGATTTTCCAGCAATGATTGCATCATAATTTGGGCTTTTAGGATCAGTTACTCCTTCACCTAACCAAACAAATATATGATTAAAATGTAATCCGCATAAAACTAAAATTATGAAGAAAATGATAGAACCAGCAGGTAAGTAAGCTGTAATACCCTGCATAACTCTAAATAAAACTGGAGACCAACCTGCCTGAGCAACTTGTTGAATAGCATAAAATGCTAAAACCCCCATAGAAAGTAGTAAAAAGAAAATACAAGCTACATATAATGCAGACCAAGGTTTGTTTTGTAATTGGTGCAATACATGATTTAAGTGTTCAGTGTGCTCATCAGCTGCACCAACTTTTGCATGTTCTCCTCCTTTGTGTTCTTCGTGTGAAGCTTCAGCAGCCTCATGATGTCCTGCCTCTTTATGTGAAGCCTCTGCAGACTCCCCATGTGCAGTACCGTGAGCTCCGTGAGCATCTGCTGCTAGTATTTTTTCAACTTCTTGAATATCTTTAGGTGCACTTAAAAAACCATACCCAATTCCTAATAGTCCTAGAACCATTAAGATGATAGAAAAAGTTTTTAATTTACTTGAAAATGTATACATATCTATTACGATCAGTTTGTTCAACAATTATAATTGGCTTTTTAGTTTCAGAACATAGTCAGCAACTAACCAACGTTCGTGAGCACTTAATTGATTTGCATGTGAACCCATTGCATTTAAACCATAAGTCTCAACATGAAAGATACTACCTTCAGTGATTTCTCTGTCTTTATAGCTAGGTACTCCAAGAAATTTTTCTCTTTCAACCAATTTACCTTTACCGTTACCAGCAGCTCCATGGCAGCTAATACAGTAAATTTCGAAAAGTTCTTTCCCTTTTCCAGAGTTTTTCTCTTCTTCTGTCAAAGGTGATTTTAAATTAGCTTTTGCTAATTCATAACCAGCTGTAGAATTTTCATATTCATAAGGTTCAAAACCTCTATTGATAGTTCCTTCAACAGGAAGCTGTCCTTCTTTTCCTCCTTTAAATATTTTTGCTTCTGTATATGGCTCGTAAGCAACAGACTCATACATATTTGGGAAATACTGATAGTTTGGCGCCGAATTATTGTGGCAAGATGAAACTAAAATAGTTATACCAACTAAAAGTGTTATTTTATATATCCTTTTCATAGCTACAATTAATTCTTTTCAATTACTTTAACTTCAACAGCTCCAGTGCCTTCGAAAAAAGAAACAAGTTCTGCTTCGTTATCGTTTACAGCAACTTCAATTAAGAAATGGTCATCTGTTGTTCTTACATCAGGATTCTCAGCTTGTTTAAATGGCCATAATCTACTTCTCATGTAAAAAGTGATTACCATTAAGTGAGCTGCAAAGAACACCGTCATCTCAAACATAATTGGCACAAAAGAAGGCATATTTTGGATGAAACTAAAACTTGGTTTACCTCCAATATCCTGCGGCCAATCGTGAATCATGATATAACTCATCATTGTTGTTGCAACAGAAATACCAACACATCCGTATAAAAAAGCGCATATTGCTAATCTTGTTGGTGCTAGTCCCATAGCTTTATCCAATCCGTGAACTGGGAATGGAGTAAAAACCTCTTCAATATGATGATGAGCAGCTCTAGTTTTCTTTACTGCATTCATCAAAACGTCATCGTCATTATAAATGGCGTATATAACTTTATTACTCATGATGTGAATCTTTATTTGCTCTTTCTCTAATGTAATTATCTCCTGTTCCTTTCAAAATTGTTTTTACCTCTGCCTGAGCGATTACAGGGAATGTTCTAGAGTATAATAAAAACAATACAAAGAAGAAACCAATTGTTCCAATGAAAATTCCAATATCAACAAATGTTGGTGAGAACATTGTCCAAGAAGATGGAAGGTAATCTCTATGTAAAGAAGTAACAATAATTACGAATCTTTCAAACCACATACCGATGTTTACTACAATCGAGATGATGAATGAGAACATGATACTTGTTCTTAATTTTTTGAACCACATGAACTGAGGAGAGAACACGTTACATGTCATCATTGACCAATATGCCCACCAGTAAGGTCCAGTAGCTCTGTTTAAGAATGCATATTGCTCATATTCTACTCCTGAATACCAAGCTACGAATAACTCAGTGATATAAGCAACACCTACGATAGAACCAGTAATCATAATAATGATGTTCATTAACTCGATATGCTGTAATGTAATGTATGCTTCAAGGTTAGAAACTTTTCTCATAACGATCAACAATGTATTTACCATCGCAAATCCTGAGAAAACCGCTCCAGCAACGAAGTATGGAGGGAAAATTGTTGTATGCCATCCAGGAATTACAGAAGTAGCAAAGTCCATAGATACAATTGTGTGTACAGAAAGTACAAGAGGTGTAGCTAAACCAGCTAATACTAAAGATACTTCTTCAAAACGCTGCCAATCTTTAGCTCTACCGCTCCATCCAAAACTTAGGATAGAATAAACTCTTTTGTTAAATGGAGTAATAGCTCTATCACGAAGCATAGCGAAATCAGGCAATAAACCAGTCCACCAGAATACTAATGATACTGAAAGATAAGTTGAAATCGCGAATACGTCCCAAAGCAATGGTGAGTTAAAGTTTACCCATAAAGATCCAAATTGATTTGGAATAGGTAAAACCCAGTATGCTAACCATGGACGCCCCATGTGAATGATTGGAAATAAACCTGCCTGAACTACCGAGAAAATGGTCATAGCTTCCGCAGAACGGTTAATAGCCATTCTCCAACGCTGACGGAAAAGTAAAAGTACTGCAGAAATCAAAGTTCCAGCGTGACCAATACCAACCCACCAAACGAAGTTAGTAATATCCCAAGCCCAACCAACTGTTTTGTTTAATCCCCATGTTCCGATACCGGTAGATACGGTGTAAATTATACAACCTAACCCCCAAAGGAAGGCTACTAATGCGATTGTAAATACAATCCACCATTGTTTATTTGCAGGTCCTTCAACAGGCGCTGCCACATCTACAGTTACATCGTGATATGATTTATCACCTATAACTAAAGGTTTTCTAATGGGTGCTTCGTAATGAGACGACATAATCCTTTATATTGTTTCTTAATTAATAATTTTACTAAGTGTTTCTAACTTTTACGTGATAGAAAACATTTGGTTTTGTACCAACATGCTCTAATAAATGATACATTCTTTCGCTTTCTGCTAATTTAGCAACTTCGCTTTCTTTATCATTTACATCTCCGAATACCATAGCACCAGAAGAACAAGCTGCAGAACAAGCACAAGCATTGTTGAACTCATCTTTACCTACAACTCTACCTTGACGTTTAGCTTCAAGGATAACTGCTTGAGTACTTTGGATACAGAAAGAACATTTTTCCATAACTCCACGAGAACGAACGTTTACGTCTGGGTTTAACACCATACGACCTAAATCGTCATTCATATGATAATCGAATTCACTGTTTTTGTTGTACAAGAACCAGTTGAAACGACGAACTTTATAAGGACAGTTGTTCGCACAGTAACGAGTACCAACACATCTGTTATATGCCATGTGATTCTGACCTTGACGACCGTGAGAAGTTGCCGCAACTGGACAAACAGTTTCACACGGTGCGTGGTTACAGTGTTGACACATTACCGGCTGGAATGCTACTTGTGGATTATCTCCAGGTTTTTCCATTTCATTAAATGTAGATAATGAACTAGATAAACCAGCAATTCCTTCTTTTCTTTCGTTATCACCTTCAAAAGTGCTTTCAGAAGAATAGTATCTGTCGATACGTAACCAGTGCATATCACGGCTTCTTCTAACTTCTGCTTTACCTACAACTGGAACGTTGTTTTCAGCGTGACAAGCGATAACGCAGGCTCCACATCCAGTACAAGCATTTAAGTCGATTGATAAGTTAAAGTGATGTCCAGTAGTACGATCAAATGATTCCCATAAATCTACAGTAGTAGCCTCTACTTCCTGATGATCTAAAGATACCATTGGCTGTTCGTTCCAATGTTTTGCATCTTGAGTATTGAAGATCTCTAAAGTAGTTTCTTTAATAATATCTCCTCTACCCATTAAAGTTTTCTGTCCTTGAACACAAGCAAACTCATGTTCTCCATTTGCCTTAGCAAGTGTAATAGACTGAACACTATTGAAATTTTTATATAAAGCGTAAGCATTAATACCTACTTGCATTTCTTCTTTTAAAGCCGCTTTACGACCGTATCCAACAGCTAGACCAACTGTACCAACAGCTTGTCCTGGCTGAACAATAACTGGCACATTTTCTAGTTTGTTTCCATCAGCAGTTGTAATTGTAGCATAACTACCATTTAAACCTCCGTTAGCAACGATTTCATTTGATAAATTGAATTTCTTCGCATCAGCATTTGAAACTGTAACATAGTTATCCCAAGATACTCTCGTAATTGGATCTGGGAACTCTTGCAACCAAGGGTTGTTTGCATGCTGACCATCTCCCATACCAGTTTTAGTATATAATACTAATTCAAGTTCTCCAGAAGATTTTGCTTTAGAAAGTAAACTTGCAGCTCCGGCGAAATCATAAGAACCACCAGCTAAAGCAGCAGAACCAACTACAAAAATTCCATCATGTAAAACTTTATTCCAAGAAGAACCAGCAATGATTGCTCCAGAATTAGCTTTTAAATAATCATAGAAGTTTCCTGGTGTACCGTTTACTGATAGTAAAACATCTTGAAATTGTTTTGTATCAAAGATCGGACGAATAGTTGGCTGAGTTAAGCTATAAGTTCCTTTTGTAATCTCTACATCTCCCCAAGACTCTAAATAATGAGGCGCTGCAGCAGCGATTGTAGATACAGCAGCTGTTTCATCTTCTTTTAAAGAGAATGCAACAGATGTTTTAACTTTTTTCAATCCAGATACAAATGAAGCAGAATCAGCTAAAGTGTAAACAGGATTAACTCCGCTCATAATTAAAGTGTGAACACTTCCAGCATTCATATCTTTTATTAATTGAGCTACAACAGCATTAGAACCTTTTCTAATTTGTCTTGTACCAGCAGTACTAAAAGCTTCACTAGCTAATGCCTGGTTAATAGCTAAAACTAATAACTGAGCATTTTTATCTTCGATTCCAGATACTAAAATTCCTTTTGTACCCGCTGCTTTTAATTGCTGAGCCGCTTTTACAACTTCTGCTTTAAATTTCGCATCTAAAGAAACAGGAACTGAAGCACCAACAACAATATTATATATTTGAACTAAGGCTTGTTTTTGATCAGCTGTAGTCATTGGAACACGCTTATCAGCAGCTGCTCCAGATAATGTCATATTTGATTCAAACTGAAAATGACGAGACATCTTTCCGTTTTGAGGAATACGTCCTTTTGCATATCCAGCATCATATCCACCACCTTGCCAGTCTCCTAAGAAATCAGCACCAACAGATACAATTAATGACGCTTTTGAAAAATCGTAATCAACTAAAGCTCTTTCTCCGTATACAGTTTCAAATGCATCTAAAGCATCAGAAGAAGAAACCGCATCATAAACTACATGCTTAGCATTTGGATTTTTAGCGATAAATTCACCAATTAATTTTTCAGTAGTTGGGCTCGCTAATGTGTTAGTCAATAATACTACTTGACCTCCTTTAGCTTTTGCATCAGCTAAACTTGATTTAATTTTTAAATCAACTGCTGACCAACTGCTGTTTTTCCCATCCAATTTAGGTTCTTTCAAACGCATACTATCATATAAACCTAAGATAGAAGCATGAATTCTTGCATTGGCAGAAAACTTAGCACCAGCAATGGTGTTGTTTTCAATTTTAATTGGACGACCCTCACGAGTTTTTACCAAAAGATTTGCAAAATCAAAACCGTCAAAAACAGTAGTTGCATAATAATCTGCAACACCAGGAATGATTTGCTCTGGTTGTAATACATAAGGGATAGACTTGTGCACAGGACCTTCACAAGCAGCAAGTGTAACTGCCGCAGTACTAAATCCTACGTACTTTAAAAAGTCACGACGTGAAGTTCCAGATGAAGCTAAAGCATCTGCATTCCCTAGAAATTCTTCTGTAGGAATCTCTTCAACAAATTCGTTATTTCTAAGCGCCTCAACAATAGAGCTATTTTCTAGCTCTTCAACACTTTTCCAGTATTTTTTGTTTGATGACATTGTATATATATATTAAAATCTTAATAATTCGATTAATAGTGGCATTTACCGCATTCTAAACCTCCCATTTGCGCTGCAGTTAATTTCTCTACACCGTATTTTTTAGAAAGTTCAGCATGAATTTTTTCATAGTATGCGTTTCCTTCCATCTTAACATCAGTTTTTCTATGGCAATCAACACACCATCCCATTGTTAATTTAGAATATTGCTTCATGATTTCAAATTCTTGTACTGGACCGTGACAAGTTTGACATTCAACTCCTGCAACAGAAACGTGTTGTGAGTGGTTGAAATAAACGAAATCAGGAAGATTATGAATACGAACCCATTTAACTGGCTGTGTTTTTCCAGTATAAGCTTGTTTAGTCTTATCCCACCCAACAGCATCGTATAATTTTTGAATTTGAGCATCGTAAAACGCTTTGCTGTATTCAGCAGTAGCAGTAGTTTCAGCAACCTCAGAAATATTTTTATGACAGTTCATACAAACATTTAAAGAAGGAATACCAGCAGTTTTACTTACACGTGCAGCAGAGTGGCAGTATTTACAATTGATCTCATTATCTCCAGCGTGAATTTTGTGAGAATAGTGAATTGGCTGAATTGGCTCATAATTTTGATCAACACCAACCTGCATCAAATATCCATACACAAAGTAACCACTAGCTAAAAGCAGAAATATAGAAGTAACTAATACCAAAAATTGATTTTTAGCAAAAGCTTTCCAAATTGGAGTTCTGCCCTCTTTTGGAGCAACTTCAATTCCGTTATTGCTGGCAACTTTAGTCAATACTTTGTTCACCATGAACAACATAACAACTAAAATAGCCATTACAAGAGCAAGAGCTCCCAAAATAATGTTGTTAGAAATTCCTCCGCCTTCTACGTTAGTTCCAGGAGGAGTAGCAGCACCGCCTGCAGCTGCAGCCGGCTCAGCTTTTACTTCAGAAGTATAAGCGATAATATTATCAATATCACCTGTAGATAATTGAGGAAAAGAAGTCATTACTGCCTTGTTGTTTTCCTCGAAAAGTTTAACAGCAACAGGATCTCCTGATTTAATCATATCAGAACTGTTGTGTACCCATTTGTAAATCCAAGCCATATCGTGCTTAGAAGCAACGCCTCTTAAAGCCGGACCTGTTGATTTAGCATCTAATTTGTGACATGCAGCACAATTTGCATTAAAAAGTTCTTTCCCTTTTACCGGATCACCACCAGATGCAGCAGCCGGAGCAGCAGCTTCAGTCGCCGCAGGAGCTGCAGCAGGATCTTGAGCAAATGAAGTTAGGGAGAAAATCAACGTTAGCGATAAACTAAGTAATAATTTTCTTGAGATCGAATTATGGTTACCCACCTTTTTCATATAGTATAATAATTATCTACTAATTTTTGGTATGATTTTTTCTGTAATAAATCAGACTAAAATTAATACCTTCTTTTAAAACTTGCACAAAAATACGACTTATGAACTATTCTCAAAACCTTAAAATAGTCTTAAATATCAATTTATATCAATTCTAAATAATATTAAAATTTTACATACAAACTTTAAATAGTATTTTTGCATAAAAACCATCACATTATGAGAATTTTAAGCTCTTCAAAAAACGTTTTCTTAACATTAACAATGTTGACATTAGGATACAATATTCATGCTCAAAGCCAAAATTTAACACTGAATCAAGACCCTAAATTTGAACAGTTAATGAACGACAAACGTAAATTTAACACATCAATAAGTACAAACGATTCTTATAGAATTCAAATTTTCAGCGGTAAAAGCGAAGACGCTAAAAAGACATTATCTGACTTTAAAAGAGAATATTCGAACATAGACGGAACTATAATTTTTAACACTCCTAACTACAAGGTTATTGTTGGAAATTTCAAATCCAGAATAGAAGCCGAAAGAAATCTGGTTGACATTCGAAAAAAATATAAAAGTGTCTTTTTATTAAAGCCTGGAAAATAATTAAAGGACATATAGAATAAAAAAAGCGAGATAATTATCTCGCTTTTTTTATAATGTATACATTTCAAAGTAAAAACTTTCAAATCAATTTACCACTTTAATTCCATTTGCTAAAAATCGAATCTCTTCTTTTGGTGAATTAATAGCATCTATTTCCGCTTTTGATTTTTTAGCATCTTTAGCATAATGTTTTAACTCATCAACTGAAGTTACTTTTTTCTCAACACTACCTTCCAAAACCACATTTTTTCCTTTTAAGGCGGTTGGAACAAAAAACGCATAATCCTTCATCTTTACAAAGAAAGACGACCCATCTTCTGTTTTAAGAGTTATCCAACACCCTCTTTTCTCACAAACATTTGTTACCTCTCCTTTTACAGCAACTCCCTCTGCCCTTTTTGTGCTTTTCAATTCACTTTCTAACTTCTTAACAGAAATTGCTTTGTTTACAACATCACCAGAAACATCTGTTCCATAATAATCCCCAATTAAAGCATTTCCTGCTGGCGGTGCAGGCTTCTCAACATTTTCCTGCGAAAATGACAATGTAGAAAAACTTATAAAAAGCGTAAAAGCATATATTGACAATCGTTTCATATTTATATAATTTTATCAAAAATAATATTAAAATCTGAAATAAGAATACCCTTTTCTAAGCTCCTGCCATTTCTTTTTTAACCTCCTCCAAATCGGATAGAAAAGCAGAATTAACACAAAGACACTCAACAGCAGCCCGCCCCATAACTCTTCCCATTTCAACATCACTATACCAATGTGCATTACAAATAACACGGCTTTCACCAAAGTCATGTCCGCGTTTTAAAATCTCTTCCTGTTTATCCGGAAAAAGTTTAATCAAAACCAAAGACCATGCCCAGCCTACAGCCGCATGACCTGAAGGAAAAGACCCAACTTTATATAATATATTTTCCTGATCCGGAGTGCAGGTTTTTTGATTATTAACCATAAACGGCCGTTCTCGTTTATAATGATTTTTAGCCGCATAAGTAGATAATCCCGCATCGGTCATTACTCTTCGCATAAGAACATAAAACTTAGGTGTTTTTGTTTCACTAATTTCTATACCTAAAATTGGTTCAAATGATTTAACAGCAAAAGGAAAGGACAGATCTGCATCTCTTGCAGCCTGTAAAAAACGCTCTTTATCCTTAGACTCAACAGCCTTTTTTGCATGCTCTAAATCAAGATCAAAAAGGCTCGAGTTATGTTCCGGAGGCGGCGACAATAAAAGAAGACTATCAGGCATTTCTGCCTCAGACAAATATCCATCCAGCAATGCAGGCATTATCTGTCTTAACTGCTGAACGTTTGTAAAATTACCAACAGCATTATTATCTGACTTAAAACGTTTTCTTAAAATTGCATTAATAATACGAATTACCGTTATCTTCATATCCAGCACAAATAATTTTCACTCAAACTATCTATTCTATTTTTAAAGACAAAGAAACAAACAATCCTAAAATCACGCCTAGTTTAAATTATTCATTTATGTTTCATATTATAAAATGAAACACATTTTTTACAAAAAAGATCTGCCAGAATTACACTTACACACAAAACCTTTTTAAACAAAAAAAGTCCCAATTTTAATTGGGACTTTTTAATATTAATATTGAATATTATTTCAATTTCTTCTTGATAGCTACTTCATGGTAAGCTTCAATCACATCGCTAATTTCAATGTCATTAAATCCTTTAATTTGAATACCACAATCATAACCTTTTGTTACTTCTTTAACATCATCTTTGAATCGTTTTAAAGCAACTAACTCACCTGTATGAACTACAACTCCATCTCTAATAACTCTAATTTTAGAAGTTCTTAAGATTTTACCATCAGTTACCATACAACCTGCGATTGAACCTACTTTAGAGATTTTGAAAATCTCACGGATTTCAGCAGTTCCTAAAACTTCTTCTTTCATTTCAGGAGCTAACATTCCTTCCATCGCATCTTTCAAGTCGTCAATAGCTGCATAGATAATAGAGTAGTAACGGATATCGATTTCTTCCTTATCAGCAAGTTGTCTTGCATTTCCAGCCGGACGAACGTTAAATCCGATAATAATCGCATCAGATGCAGAAGCCAGGTTAACGTCGGTTTCTGTAATCGCACCAACTCCTTTGTGGATAATATTAATTTGAACTTCTTCTGTAGAAAGTTTAGAGAACGAATCTGATAACGCTTCAACAGATCCATCCACGTCTCCTTTAAGGATTACGTTTAATTCTTTAAACTGACCAAGTGCAATACGACGTCCAATTTCATCAAGCGTAATATGTCTTTGAGTACGTACAGACTGCTCACGCATTAATTGAGAACGTTTAGAGGCAATTTGTTTCGCTTCTTTTTCATCTTCAAATACGTTGAACTTATCACCTGCAGTTGCAGCACCGTCAAGACCTAAAACAGATACCGGAGTTGAAGGACCAGCAGTTAAAACTGTATGGCCTCTTTCATCATGCATAGCTTTCACTTTTCCATGATGTTTTCCTGCCAGCATATAATCTCCAATTTTTAGAGTTCCATGCTGAACTAAAATCGTAGATACATATCCTTTACCTTTATCTAAGTAAGCCTCAACAACAGTTCCCTGAGCTGCCTTATTTGGATTAGATTTTAAATCTAAAATCTCTGCTTCTAATAATACTTTTTCAAGTAATTCTTTCACACCCAATCCTGTTTTTGCAGAAATATCATGTGATTGAATTTTACCACCCCAATCTTCAACAAGTAAATTCATACCTGCTAATCTTTCTTTAATTTTATCAGGGTTAGCATTTGGCTTATCAACTTTGTTGATAGCAAATATAATTGGAACTCCAGCTGCCTGAGCATGACTGATTGCCTCTTTTGTTTGCGGCATGATATCATCATCCGCAGCGATTACGATAATAGCTATATCTGTAACCTGAGCTCCACGTGCACGCATCGCAGTAAACGCCTCGTGACCCGGAGTATCTAAAAATGCAATTTTTTGTCCATTATCAAGAGTAACTCCATATGCTCCAATGTGCTGTGTAATACCTCCAGACTCACCAGCGATAACATTTTCTTTACGAATATAATCCAGTAAAGATGTTTTACCGTGGTCAACGTGACCCATTACTGTAACAATTGGTGCTCTTGTTACTAAATCTTCTTCTCTATCTTCAACAACTTCAATTGCTTCTTCGATATCAACAGTTATAAATTCAACATCATAACCAAATTCATCAGCAACAATTGTTAATGTTTCAGCATCCAGACGCTGGTTCATGGTTACCATGATACCAAGAGACATACAAGTTCCAATTACTTTAGTAATCGGCACATCCATCATGATTGCAATCTCACCAACTGTAACGAATTCTGTAACCTTAATTGTTTTACTTCCTTCGTCAAGAGCTCTTTGTTCATCATCAGATTTCTGACGGTGTGTTTCTCTTTTATCTCTTCTATATTTAGCCGCTTTAGACTTACCTCCCTTACCTTGAAGTTTTTCAAGAGTTTCTCTAATTTGGTTTTTTACTTCTTCTTCTGTAGGCTCTACTTTTGCAACAATTGCAGGACGGTTTCCTTTTACAAAACCAGGCCTTGCATTTCTGTTAGCATTAAAACCTCCACCAGAATTTGGTGTAATTTTATTAGGATTTGGTGTTCCCGGCGCATTACCCGTTGCAGGTTTTGGCGCACCCGGCGTACCAGGCTTAGGAGCAATCCTTTTACGCTTATTTTTATTAGCGTTATTATTATTCCCAACTCCAGGAGTTCCTGGTTTATTTGGAGTAATTTTTGGATCCTCTTTCTTTTTCTTAGGCTTATTAAATTGAGATAAATCAATAGTCTGCCCAGTAAGAGTTGTTCCGGATAATTTTTGATATTGAGTAGTGATTGTTTCCTCTGCAGTTGTTGGATCCGTTGAAATAATTGGTTCCTGAGCTGTTTTAGAACTTTCAGCTTTTACTTCTTTTTTCTCAGTAATAATAGGCTTTTCTACCTTTTTCTCTTCAGAAACAACAGGAGCTACAGGCTCAGACTGTACAGTTTCTTTTTGAACAGGTTTTTCTGTTTGAGTCGGAGTAACAGTTTTAGGTTCTTCAGCTTTTACTGGCTCTTCTGGAGAAACAGCCGCAGGTTTCTTTGGATTTAAATCAATTTTACCTACCTGTACAGGTCCTGAAACAACAGCTCTGGCTTTGATTATTTCCTGCTGTTTTTGACGCTCCTCTTCTTGTCTGCGTTTGTCTTCAATTTCTTTCTCACGCTCTACACGTAATGCTTCTTTTTCTTTTCTTTTTTCTTCTCCAACCTCTTTAGAAGCTTCCTTATTCCCCTTATCGCCCGCAAATTGACTTTGAAGGATATTAAATTCACTGTCAGAAATTTTTGCATTTGGATTTGCATCAATAGCAATTCCTTTATCTTTTAGATAATCTACAGCTCTTTCTAACGAGATATTTAATTCCCTTAAAACCTTATTTATTCTTATTACTCTCTCTTCAGACATATAACCTTTTTATTATTACCTTTTTTAGTTGTGTTGTTAGAGCAGATAAAGCTATTGCTTAACTATCAAACTCTTCTTTTAGTATTTTCATAACATCTAGAATTGTTTCCTCTTCTAAGTCTGTTCTTCTTACTAAATCTTCTACGTCGTGTTTCAAGATACTTTTTGCAGTATCTAAACCTATTTTAGCAAACTCTTCAATTACCCATTCTTCGATTTCATCTGAAAACTCTGTCAATTCAACATCGTCTTCATCTGCAACTGTACCAGCAACATCTCCTTCACGAATAACATCCAGCTCATACCCTGTTAATTGACCCGCTAATTTAATATTATGTCCGCCTCTACCAATTGCTTTAGAAACTTCTTCTAATTTCAAGAAAACTTCAGCTCTTTTACTTTCTTCATCTATTTTGATTGAAGAAACTTTTGCAGGGCTTAATGCTCTTGTAATGAACAATTGAATATTGTTTGTATAATTGATTACATCAATATTTTCATTTCCTAACTCACGTACAATTCCATGAATACGAGATCCCTTCATACCTACGCAGGCTCCAACAGGATCAATTCTGTCATCATACGAATCTACAGCAACTTTTGCTTTTTCTCCCGGAATACGAACTACATTTTTAACTGTAATTAAGCCGTCGAATACTTCTGGAATTTCCTGCTCGAATAATTTTTCTAAAAACTTCTCAGAAGTTCTAGACATAATAATTTGAGGTTTGTTCCCTTTTAATTCAACGCTTTCAATAATTCCGCGTACATTATCTCCTTTACGGAAAAAGTCAGAAGGAATTTGTTTTTCTTTTGGAAGCACAATCTCATTCCCTTCATCGTCTACTAAGATAACAACTCTTGGGCGAACGTGGTGCACTTCGGCAGTATAAATATCACCAATAATATCTTTAAATTGTTTATAAAGATTTGTATTATCGTGTTCGTGAATTTTAGATATTAAGTTTTGACGCAAAGCCAAAATAGCTCTTCTTCCTAAGTCAATTAATTTAACCTCTTCAGAAACTTCCTCACCAATTTCAAAATCCGCCTCGATCATCCTTGCTTCAGTCAAAGTAATTTCTTCGTTCTCAAAGTCCAGATCTTCATCAGCAACGATAACTCTTCTTCTCCAAATCTCCATATCTCCTTTATCAGGATTTATAATGATATCGAAATTATCATCAGAACCGTATTTTTTCTTTAGTGCATTTCTAAACACGTCCTCCAAAATTGCCATAAGCGTTACACGATCAATAAGTTTATTATCTTTAAACTCTGAGAATGAATCGATTAATGCTAAATTTTCCATGCGAATTCTTTAATTAAAATGTTACTGTAACAACTGCCTCTTTTATCTCTGTATAAGGTATCTGTTGTTCTTTTTGAACTGTTTCTTTTCCTTTTCCTACTTTTTTTGGTTCTCTTGCCTTCCAAGACAAAATTATAAAAACATCGTTAGCTTCTATCAATTCTGCCTCGATTTTTTCATTATTTGTAGTAACAATCAACGTTCTACCAATATTTTTCTTGTATTGTCTTATCAATTTCAAAGGAGATCCTACCCCAACTGATGCTACTTCAAGCGAAAAATCCTGCTCTTCACGATCCAGATTATTCTCAATTGCACGACTAATATCAATACAATCCTGAAGCGCAACTCCATTATCTCCGTCTAAACCAACACTAATTTTAAAAGAATCCGAAACAGCAAGATCAATCAAAAAGATCGATGGCTTTTCCAGAAGTGCTTCTGTAATTAATTCGTTTACCTTTTCCTTAAATGTCATAATTTTATAAAAAGAGGGGACACTTAGTCCCCTCATTATTTAGATTTTAATAAATAACGGTGCAAATATAGTGATTTTTTTATAAATCAAATAAATAGATTGCTGCAAAAATAATCGTTACCTTTATAATACCAAATATTAACAAGTTTTTTAAACCCCTTAATCCTAAAATCATGAAACGAATTTTAGTACCTACTGATTTTTCAGAACATGCAGAACACGCCTTAAAAGTCGCGGCTCAAATCGCCAAAAAAAACAATTCTGAAATTACAATTTTACACATGCTGGAATTACCGCATCAAACTAACGATGCAATATTTGGAGGCGTCAGCATTCCCGAAACCATGCTTTTCATGCAAAAAGCAAACGAAACCTTAGACAAAGTTTCTAACAGTCCATTTCTTGAAGGAATCTCTATAACCGAAATGGTAAAAATGGACAAACCAATTAATGGAATAACACAAATAAGCAAAGAACAAGATATTGACCTTATTATCATGGGATCACACGGATCATCTGGAATGGAAGAACTTTTAATTGGATCAAACACTGAAAAAGTTGTTAGAAATTCTGAAGTCCCTGTTCTTGTAATCAAAAAAGACACTACAGATTTTAATGTATCAAATATTGTTTTTGCTTCTGACTTTACAGACGAAACCAAAAAACCTTTTCAAAAACTATTAGACTTCGCTAATTTTTTTGATGCAAAAATACACTTAGTTTCTATTTGCACCCCTAACAGCTTTAAACCAACTCATGTAACTGAAAAAGCTCTTCAAAGTTTTGTAAGCGAGTTTAACCTTATTAATTACTCAACTCACATCTACAATGACACAAATATCGAGAAAGGAATTATCAACTTCTCAAACAGCATAAATGCAGATATTATTGGAATGTGCACTCACGGAAGAACTGGTTTTTCTCACTTTTTTAATGGAAGTATCAGCGAAGGACTAGTAAATCATGCCGTAAGACCCGTTATTACTTTTAAAATTTAAAAACAAAAAAACTTCTTAAACATAAAAGCTTCCCAGATGAGAAGCTTTTATTTTATAAATTAGACAAAAAAAAAGTCATAACACACTTTAATTCTTATTACAACCCCAACAAGCTACGCAACTCTTCCACACTCATACCCACATACGCCGCCAAAGCCTCAACATTACCGTCTAAAGCATCCAAAAGTTGTCGTAGAGTATCAAGCCAGTTACCACCATTCACTAACTTCATTTCTGAAGGATTTAACTCTGTAAAATTCAAATTCTTTAAATTATCCATAATTGTAATTTATTAAATTATTATTCAGTTAAAAACAAAAATATCCTGCAGTATTTTTTGTTACATCAAATATATGCAAAATACTGATAAACAGATATTAACAGATAAAATAATTCTTACTTTATAAACAAACCTAACATTTTATAAAGTTAAATTTAGAGATTACAAGCTTTTTTAAACCAAATCTAAGCATTAAGAAAAGATCTTAATTTAAACACATTACTCAATTCTGTTTATCACAAACACGAATCTAAAAACACAAATGCTCTTGCTTCGTTTTTAATCTCACAGATTTTAAATCTGCTTGCATTTTAGAAATTCAAAATTTGATTTTATTGCATAAAAAAAGCCTCTCATGAATGAGAGGCTTTTCTGTTGGTCTACTAGGACTCGAACCTAGAAAGACGGCACCAAAAACCGTAGTGTTACCATTACACCATAGACCAGCAGTGCGGTTAAGCGGGTGCAAAATTAAAACTTTATTTAATTTATGCAAATTTTTAAAGCAACTTTTTTTAAATAAAAAAAGCCTCTCATTTCTGAGAGGCTTTTCTGTTGGTCTACTAGGACTCGAACCTAGAAAGACGGCACCAAAAACCGTAGTGTTACCATTACACCATAGACCAGCAGTGCGGTTAAGCGAGTGCAAATTTAAAGTTTTATTTAGTTTGCACAAACTTTTTAACCAAAAAAAATCATTTTTTTAGTTTTTTTTCACTTTAAAACCACAAGTATTCTTAAAAACATCTCATATACAACACATTACTCTTTACAGATACTTTTATAGAATTTTTTGTTAATGCTCGTTTCTTTACATAAAAAAACATTTTCTTTGTAGGATTGAAAACATACAAAATTTTAATACCTAAATATGGCACAATTCAATTTCAATAAATGGAATACAATTATTGGTTGGTTTGCATTTGCAATCGCTTTAATTACTTACACACTAACTGTTGAACCTACGATGAGCTTTTGGGATTGTGGCGAATATATTGCTACAGCGGCTAAACTTGAAGTCGGCCACCCGCCTGGAGCGCCTCTATTTCAAATGATGGGAGCTTTCTTTGCAATGTTTGCTATAGATGCGCAGCATGTAGCGGTAATGGTAAATATGATGTCTGTTTTTTCAAGTGCATTTACAATTTTATTTATGTTTTGGTCTTCGTCTATGATTTTAAAGAAAATTGTAGCACGTTTTGCCGAAATTGATCAAAACAATTCTATTGTTATTTTAGGAAGTTCTTTTGTTGGAGCTTTAGCCTATACTTTCTCTGACAGTTTTTGGTTCAATGCTGTCGAAGCCGAAGTGTATGCAATGGCATCACTATTAATCGCTTTGCTTTTTTGGCTTGGATTACGCTGGGAACAAGACATGGACAAACCAAAAGGAAACAAATGGCTATTAATTATTTCTTTAGTTGTAGGTCTTTCATTTGGGGTCCACTTTATGGCTTTATTGACAATTCCGTCAATTGGATTCTTATATTATTTTAAACACTACGAAAAAGTAACCATAAAAAACTTTCTTATCGCCAATGTTGTTGTAATTGGAATTTTATTATTCATTTTTAAATTACTTCTTCCTTTAACTATGGCTTCTTTTGGTAAAACCGAAGTTTTCATGGTAAACAATCTTGGTCTTCCTTTTAACTCAGGAACTATTTTTGTGGTTTTAGTTTTAATTGCTTTCTTCTATTTTGGATTAAAATTCACAAAACAAAAAGGACTGATTTTTTATAACACAATCATTCTTTGCATCTTATTTATTTTAATTGGTTTTTCTACCTGGATGATGCTTCCGGTACGTGCTAATGCCAACCCGGTAATTAACGAAAATAAACCATCAGATGCTGCAGAGGTTCTGGCTTATTACAATCGTGAACAATATGGAGTAAACCCTTTATTTTACGGTCCTCAATACACAGAAGTTTTTGCCGGCCTTGATGCTAAAACTCCATATTTAGACAAAAAACCAAACTACGAAAGAGATTACAAAACAGGTAAATATATCATTACCAACAATTATAAAAATGCAGAACAAAATTCTGATGACAATCAAAAAACTATTCTGCCAAGAATGTGGAGTACAGAAACAGGTCACATTCAAAATTACATCAGTTTTACAAATCCTCCTAAATTCAGAATCAACCCAAATTATGATTATGAAGAGGATTTAGCAAAATACGGTATTGACGCAAGCCAATTAACTGAAGAAGAATACAATAAAGCTACAGCACAGCTTCGCAATGAAGTTGAAAAAACAATTTCTGAATTCAGACATGCTTACGCTCAAAAACAAATTGACAATGAAGGATATGTAAAATTCCTAAAGAGTTATGGAGATTATTTAATAATCGAAAAACCAACTGCTGTTGACAATTTCAGTTTTATGTTCGAATACCAATTTGGATACATGTACTGGAGATATTTAATGTGGAACTTTGTTGGACGTCAAAGCGATGTTCAGGGAAAATATGACAACTTAGATGGAAACTGGATCAGCGGTATCAAAGCTCTTGACTCTCTTCATTTAGGTTCTCAAGACAATTTACCTTCTGACGTTTTAAACAATAAAGGAAGAAACGTATACTATTTCCTTCCTTTTATTTTAGGTCTAATTGGATTAATGTACCATGCTAATAAAGACCTAAAAAGTTTTTATGTTCTTTTAGCATTATTTTTATTTACCGGAATTGCTTTAAAAATATATTTAAATGAAAGACCTTTTGAGCCTCGTGAAAGAGATTATGCTCTTGTTGGATCTTTCTATGTATTTGCAATCTGGATTGGTTTTGGAGTTTATTCTTTATATGAAAGCTTCAAGAAATATGTCGCTCCAAAAATTGCCGGACCAGTAATTATTGCCGGAAGTTTATTAGCAGCGCCTATTTTAATGGCTTCTCAAAACTGGGACGATCATGACAGATCAAACAGATATACTGCTGTTGCAATGGCAAAAGCATATTTGAGTTCCTGCGATAAAGACGCTATTCTTTATACTATTGGAGACAATGACACCTTCCCGCTCTGGTATGCTCAGGAAATCGAACATTTTAGAACTGACGTGAAAATTGTTAACACAAGTCTTTTCATGACGGACTGGTATATCGATCAAATGAAAGCGAAATCATATGAATCAGACCCTCTGCCAATATCATTTACACATAGTCAATATGTGGGTGATAACCTGGATTATGTAGCTTATATTCAAAAAATTGATACACGCTGGAACATCAAAGACTTTATTGATTTTATTAAAAATCCAAAATCGACTGTAGGTTTACAAAACGGACAGACTATTCATTTTTATCCAACAAATAAAATCAGAATTAACGTTGATAAAAACACTATCATCAAAAACAAAGTTGTAAACCCTAAATACAATGATTCAATTGTTCCTTATATGGATATTGATATCAAAGGAAGAGCTTTATACAAAAATCGTTTGATGATGCTGGATATCCTGGCGAATAACGATTGGAAACGCCCTATTTATTTCAGCGGAGGTGCTTTTGATGATGAAGATTATTTATGGCTTAAAGATTACCTGCAATTAGACGGAATGGTTTACAAATTGGTTCCAATTAAAAATACACCTTCTAAAGACGGCGGTCCTATGGATATGGGACAAATCGACGCTGATAAAATGTACGATATTGTAATGAAATGGGACTGGGGCAACAGCGAAAGCAACAAAATCTATCATGACCCAGAAACAAGAAGAAACAGTATTACCTACCGTACAAACTTGTCTCGTTTGATGAACGAACTTATTGCTGAAGGTAAAAATGACAAGGCTAAAAACATTATCAATTTAGCCATGACAAAAATGCCTTTAGATAAATTTGGCTACTACTCATTAGTTGAACCTTTTGCGGGCGGTTATTATAAAGTTGGTGAAACGGCTAAAGCTCATGATTTATTAGACAAATTGGTTAATAAATACAGAGAAAATCTGGATTACTACAAAACTTTAAGCGGTTCAGATCAGACAGATTTAGCAATTGATATTATTACAGATATTGAGCGTTATAGAAGCTTATTACAAGTCATGAAAGACAACAATGATAAAGCTTTCTACGAAAAACACAAAACAACTTTTAATACGTATGTAAATATTTTTGAGCGTTTTGGACGCGAAAAAGAATAATATACGAAAATTATATTGATTAAAAAAATGCGGCGCTTCTTGATAAAAAGCGCCGCATTTTTTATTTTTACATGTATCTAAATCAATCCAAATGAGCTTTTATTGGGTAAAAACTAATTCATTTATAAAAAAGATATTTTCTAAATATTGCTGGGATATTCCAAACAATGAAAAGAAAATATACTTAACATTTGATGACGGCCCTACCCCGGAAATTACTGACTGGGTTTTATCTGAATTAAAAAAATTCGATGCTAAAGCTACTTTTTTCTGTATCGGAAAAAATATCAAAGCCAATTTATCTTTATTCGAAAAACTAATTAGAGACGGACATTCTATTGGAAATCACACCATGAACCACGTAAATGGATGGAAAATACACACTAATGATTATATCGAAAATGTAAAAAATTGCGCCCAGATTTTAGAAGAAGAAATAAAACCAAACAATTTGATATTTCGCCCGCCTTACGGAAAAATCAAAAAAGCGCAGTCTAAAATTTTAAGAAAACTAGGTTACAAGATCATAATGTGGGACGTTTTGAGCGCTGATTTCGATCAGTCTATTACTCCTGAAAAGTGTCTTGAAAATGTAACTAAAAATGTAAAATCCGGAAGTGTAATTGTATTTCATGACAGCATAAAAGCTTCGCCAAATTTAAAATTTGCTCTGCCAAAAACGCTTCATTTTTTAAAAGAAAATGGATATAAATTTGATATTATACACTGATAATATCTTTTAGAAAGAATTATTATACATTGAATTGCTCCTGAACAATTCCGATAAGTGTATTTGCATCAAGTTCTCCAGATTGTCTCCAGATCATTTGTCCTTCCTTGTATATCATTAAAGTCGGAAGTCCTTTAATTCTTAATGCTTCGGCTAGTTCCTGATTTTTATCAACATCAATCTTAATTACTTTTGCTTTGTCGCCTAGTGCCGCCGCAACATCCTTTATTACCGGATGCATCAATACTGATGATTCGTTCCAATCTGTGTAGAAGTCAATTAACACTGGAACCTGAGCATTTATAAGTTCTCCAAATTTTGACATAAAACCAAAAATTTAATTCTTTTAATCTATTAAAAAGAGATAATTAATACAAATGTAGCATTTTTAACGAATTAAGCCACATTCTCGCCTTTTTTTAGTTCAATCACTGTGATTTCAGGCATAATTCCAACTCGTCCTGGATAGGCATGAAAACCAAATCCCCGGTTTACATAAACGTATCTTCCGGCTTCTTCGTATAATCCGGCCCATTGTTTATAAATGTACTGCGCAAGGCTCCATTTAAAATATCCCGGAATTTCAATTCCAAACTGCATTCCGTGTGTATGCCCTGCCAGAGTTAAATGAAAGTTTTTAGGATGCTTTTTAATTTCATATTCCCAATGACTTGGATCGTGGCTCATTAAAACCTTAAAATCATCTTTATGCAGATTCTCTGATGCCTTATTCAAATCACCAGCTTTTTTAAAATTAGCTCCCCAATTTTCAACTCCAACCAAAGCTATTTTGTCTGCTCCTTTTTGAATATATTTATTTTCATTCAGCATTAAATCGAAACCAATTTTACCATAAAGGCTTTTAATTTCGGCAAAATTTTCATCCTTTTCTTTTTCAGAAGGCCAGGTTACATATTCACCATAATCATGATTTCCTAAAACAGCAAATTTTCCGTATTTATAATCTTTGATCCTGTTAAAAGTTTCCAGCCACGGATGCATTTCTTTTGCATGTGTATTTACAATATCTCCGGTAAACAGGATCATATCTGCTTCCTGCTCATTAATCAAATCAATTGCATAATTTATTTTTTCAGGATTATCAAAACTGCCGCTGTGAACATCTGAAATCTGTGTTATTTTAAAACCGTCAAATTCGTCTGGAAGATCTGGAAAATAGATAGTCTGTTTAAACACTTTAAAATTATATTTTCCTTCAAAGATTCCGTAAATTAAAGACAAGAAAGGAACCGCTGCCAAGCCTAAAGCTATTTGGCTCACAAATTTTCTTCTTTCCGGCATCATTTCTTTTCTAGGCGTATTGTAAACAAAATAATTTAGAATACTAGCTCCTACTCTAATAATATCTTCTCCAAACATTATTAATGTAAGAACAATTTTTGGCACATAAACCAACAGCATTAATCCTGTAGTAAACATAAATTGTTTGGTCTGTCCTACAGAACGATCAACCTGAGAAAATGAATAAATAATAAACAGCAGAATAAGCAGGCTTATAACCTGATAACTAACTAAAACCCATCTAAGTTTTATTAAGGTGCGAAAGGCTTGATAGGAATAGAACTCAATAAATATAAAAAGAGCACATAGAATTACAAAACGAAGGATCATTATTTACAGTTTTAAGCAAAGTAACAAAGAATGAAAATTTTATTGCTTTTTATTATCAAAAATTTAACTCAAATAATAGCAAAAGCCGATAGATCTCTCTATCAGCTTTTGCGACCAAATTATTCAAAACCTTTATTCTACAACAAGCCTTGTTGTATTATTTTTGAGCTTTTGCCGCTTCTGGCTTAGCTTCTGCTTTTTTAGCTTTTTTATCTGCTTTTTTCTCTTTCTTAGCAGCTTTTGCTTCTTTTGCCGGAGTTTCTTTTACTGGAGCTGTTTGAGCGTTTACCATTGCTGTTGTTCCTAAAACTGCTACTGCTAATAAAATTAATTTTTTCATGATTGTAGATTTATTTGATTATTATTTCATTATTTATACCTCAAAGATATAACCAGTAAATGAAGACAAAATGAAGATTGAACCAATCTGAAAAAATTAACTTTTAATTGTGTTTTGGTTCTTCCGGGAACAATAGAGTAAAAGTTGTTCCTTCGCCTAAAACAGACGAAACTTTTATTTCAATATGATGAAAAACGGCAATGCTTTTAGCAATAGCAAGTCCTAAGCCCTGTCCTTCCTGATCAGAACTTACTCTTGCAAATCGGTTAAAAATATTTTCGATTTGAGATTCATTTAAACCAATTCCAGAATCTGTTATTGAAATAAAATAGTGATGGTTCAAAAATCCGTCTGTTACAATAATGCTTCCCTTAGGTTTATTATACTTAATGGCATTTGTAACCAAATTATAAATTAGAATATGAATTAAGGTTTTATTTCCCGTAAAAGCAAAATCATGTCCTGCTTTATTAACAAACTGAATTTCTTTATCATCAATACGATCCTGAAGATCTTCCTGCAGATCATTTATTATTTCCTGAAAACTGACATGTTCGTTAGCTGCATATTGATTGTTTTCGATTCTGGAAATCAGCAATAAATTATTGATGATTTTTTTCAGCATATCTAACGTCTTCAACGAACCCGCAATTTTATCAACTGCATTGTCATCTAAAGAGTCATTTTGCAATAAATTTTCCAGCTTGTTTTTCAATAAAGCAATTGGCGTTAAAAGTTCGTGAGAAACATTCGAAATAAATTGTTTTTCTTTTTTGAAAAGCTCAGCAATACGATCCATCATTTGATTTAAAACCAAATCTAGTTCTCTAAAATCCCTCGATTTTGCATTTATGGGCGTATGGTCAAAAACTTCGGGTTCATTGACTCGCCTTATTTTGGTGTCAATGATTTTATAGAACGGTTTCAGCAAATATTCGATATAAAAAGTATCTGCCAAAAATGTCACAAAAAGAATAACAACCAAAACAACAATTATAAACAGCTTAATAATAAAAGTTAAGTCTTTTACTTCACTTAAACTACTTCCAATTTCCAGCTGATAATCTTGATTTTCGTAACTAAAATGATGCTGCAGAATTCGGTATTCATTTTCTTCGCCTTCAATAATACGGTATTCGTTGCTAAAACTTGTTCTTTTTTGATGTGGTTTAAACGGCGCTCTCGAAAGAACCAAAAACTCGTTATGAAGTGTAGAAAACTGAGAATAGGTTTCAGTTGAATCATCTTCATTTTCAATAAAATCATTAATCTCCTGCTGATTTAAATGGTCGATGAATTTCTTCTTTTTTTCAATTAACCCATTATTGATATGTCTGTAAACCACATTTTCGACCAAAATAGGAAGCATGAGCCACAAAATCAAAATCACCAGCAATCTTGTTAGTGCATTAAAAATGGCTAATTGATGTTTTATCTTCACAAAAATCTATTTATTCATTAATACGATACCCCACATTTCGAACCGTTTCAAACCAATCTATTGAAGTGTGTTTGTCTAATTTTTTTCGAAGGTTTCGAACATGCACATCTATAAAATTAGAATCTGAATTTATTTCCAGAATATCGCCCCAAATATGTTCTGTTAATTGCAGTCTTGTAATTACTCTGTTTTTATTCAAAACCAAATATTGAAAAATATCAAATTCCTTTTTTGTTAAACTCAAAGGCACCTCATTAAAACTCACTTTATAATCCTGAAGCTGCAGCAAAAAACCGTGAATACTTAAGTTATTTAAAGTAAAACCATGAATTCGTCGGATTACGGCAAACAATCTGGCAGCCAATTCTGTCAAAGCAAAAGGTTTCGTTAAATAATCATCAGCTCCCAAATGAAGTCCATTAATTCTATCATCTAGTTCACCGCGGGCAGTAAGTACAATTACTGCAATTTTTGATTTTGTTTTTCGAATGGTCTGCAAAACCTCAAAACCATCTCCGTCCGGCAAACCAAGATCAAGCAGCATAGCATCATAATCATTACTTCCAAATTCTTCGAGAGCATCGGCACAATTATTCGCAATTTTACAGATATAACCTGCTTTGCTCAAAAAGTCGTAAACTTCAACGGCAAGCTCTTTATTATCTTCTACAATTAAAACATTCATAAAACAAGGCATTTATGTGCAACTAAAATTAATCAATTATCAAAAGTCCGGCTGCACATTATTAAAAAATTAACGAATAAAAAAAGCTGACAAATTTCTTTATCAGCTTCTTCAATCGCATTCATCATAATCATTATTCCTGTTTTGCCCTCGTTACAATGTTTCGAAAACAAAACGAGAATAATTCTTATTTTTTCACAGCTGCTGTTTCTTCTTTTGGAGTTTCAGCTTTTGCTTTTTTATTTCCTTTGTGATGGTGTTTTGTAGCTTTCACTTCTTTTGCCGGTGCTGTCTGAGCTGGAGTTGTTTGAGCACTAACCATTACACTTGTTCCTAGAACTGCTGCTAATACAATAAATAAATTTTTCATGACTTTTTAATTTTTAAATTAATTACCTTTTTATTCTAAATTTTTTGTTTGTTTATTTTTTTACTTTTGCTGTTTCAGCTTTTGGAGCTTCACTTTTTTCTGATTTTACTTTTTTATCAGATTTGTTTTTTGGATGTTTTGTTGCTTTTACTTCTTTTGCAGGAACTGTTTTACCATCTTTTGCAGGAAACGCATGAACCATTGCACTTGTTCCTAAAACTGCCACTAATACCATCAATAAATTTCTCATGATTTCTAAGATTTAAATTAAATACCTTTTATTTTACAGTTCAAAATTACCTTCGCAACATGAAGAAAAAATGAAGAAATCCCTGAATAAAAAATTTTAACTTGATATTAACGCTTTGCTTGCGGTTCATCGCTGCAGGACGCACTTCTACTAAAATAAGTCTGTATAGCTTATACCGCTTAAAAAATTTATTTTCAGAAACCGAATCGTTTTTTAAACCCCAATTGTTTATTTTTACAGACTAATATTTTTAATATGTCAACTCAAAAACGCCTTTTTCTTCTAGATGCTTATGCATTAATTTTTCGCGGTTATTATGCCTTTATAAAAAACCCGAGAATCAACTCAAAAGGAATGGATACATCTGCAATTATGGGTTTTATGAACTCACTTTTAGATGTTATTAAAAGAGAAAAACCAGATCATTTAGCCGTTGCTTTTGATAAAGAAGGAAGCCGCGCTAGAACAGAAATGTTTGCCGAATATAAAGCTAACCGCGACGAAACTCCCGAAGCTATTAAAATTGCTGTTCCTTATATTCAGGAATTATTAAAAGCAATGCACATTCCTATTATTGAACTTGCAGGCTGTGAAGCTGATGATTTAATTGGTACAATTGCCAAACAAGCCGAGAAACAAAACTACAAGGTATACATGGTAACACCTGATAAGGATTTTGCGCAGTTGGTTTCTGAAAATATATTTATGTACAAACCTGCCCGAATGGGTAATGGAATCGAAATTTGGGGAGTTCCAGAGGTTTTAGCAAAGTTTGAAGTCGAGAGACCAGAACAGGTTATCGATTTTCTTGGAATGATGGGTGACGCCGTAGATAATATTCCGGGATTACCTGGAGTTGGTGAAGTAACGGCTAAAAAATTCTTGAAAGAATTTGGTTCAATGGAAAATCTTTTGGCTAATACTGATAAACTGAAAGGCAAAATGAAAGAAAACATCGAAGCCAATAAAGACAAAGGTATTTTATCTAAAAAACTGGCGGCTATTATGTGTGACTGCGATGTCGTTTTTAATGAAGATGATTACGAACTTTCTCGTCCGGATATTGAAAAAACCGATGCTATTTTTCAGGAACTGGAATTTAGAAGAATGGCAGAACAATTTGATAATTTGTTTAAAGTTGGCGCAGGAAGTGAATCAGGATCAACTCCGGCTCAGGATGCTAAATTATACAAAAAACCACAGCCAAAGAATGAAGACCAATTTGATCTTTTTGGCGGAGGCGGCACCACTCTTGATGAAAATGCCGAAGCTGCAAGAAATTCATTTTATAATACTTTAGAAAATACTGAACATTCTTATCAGACCGTTCAGGGCGATTTAGGAATTAAATTGCTTTTACAAAATTTACAAAAACAAACTTCGGTTTGTTTTGATACCGAAACCACAGGAATTGATGCTTTGCATGCAGAACTTGTAGGAATGTCTTTTTCTTACGAAAAAGGAAAAGCATTTTATGTTCCGTTTCCGGAAAGTCAGGAAGAAGCAAAAGTTTTGATTGACAAGTTTGTTCCATTTTTTGAAAATGAAAACATTGAGAAAATTGGTCAAAATTTAAAATACGATTTAAAAATCCTTTCTAATTACGGTGTTACTGTAAAAGGAAAACTTTTTGACACGATGATCGCACACTATCTAATTAATCCGGATATGCGTCATAATATGGATATTTTAGCCGAAACGTATTTGAAATATTCTCCAAAATCTATTGAAACTTTAATTGGTAAAAAAGGAAAAAATCAGCTTTCTATGCGCGATGTTCCTTTAGAAGATATTAAAGAATACGCCGCAGAAGATGCCGATGTAACTTTACAATTAAAAGAAATCTTTACAGCCGAATTAGAAAAAACCGAGACCAAAAAGCTGTTTGACGAAATTGAAATTCCATTAGTAAGCGTTTTAGCCGACATGGAAACAGAAGGAATTCGTCTGGATGTTGAGTTCTTAAAACAAATGTCTAAAGAGATGGACGTTGAAATCAAATCTTTAGAAGAACAGATATACGAAACTGCCGGCGAGAAATTCAATCTGGCTTCTCCAAAACAATTAGGAGACATTTTATTTGATAAACTTAAAATTGGCGGCGCAAAACAAAAGAAAACCAAAACAGGTCAATATGCAACCGGAGAAGAAGTTTTGACTTATTTAGCCAACGATAATCCAATCGTAAAACAAATTCTTGATTGGCGTCAAATGGTAAAACTGCAAAGCACTTATATTTTAGCTTTACCAGAACAGGTTGACAAAAAGACTTTACGTGTTCATACTGATTATATGCAGACGGTTGCCGCAACAGGACGTTTAAGTTCTAATAATCCAAACTTGCAAAACATTCCAATTCGTACCGAAAGAGGACGTCAGATTCGTAAAGCTTTTGTAGCGCGCGATGAAAATTATACTTTAATTTCTGCCGATTACTCTCAAATTGAATTGCGAATTATTGCAGCCTTAAGCGGTGAAGAAAATATGATCGCTGCTTTCCAAAATGGAGAAGATATTCACCGAGCTACTGCTGCAAAAGTTTTTGATGTAGCTTTAGAAGAAGTTTCACGCGAGCAAAGAAGTAATGCTAAAACCGTAAACTTTGGAATTATCTATGGAGTTTCTGCTTTTGGATTAAGTAATCAGACTTCACTTTCAAGAAGCGAAAGCGCTGCTTTGATCGATGCTTATTACAAAACATATCCGCGTCTTAAATCTTATATCTCAGAACAAGTTGATTTTGCTCGTGAAAAAGGCTACGTACAAACCATTTTAGGCCGCCGTCGTTACTTAAAAGATATTAATTCTGCGAATGCTGTCGTAAGAAGCGCTGCCGAAAGAAATGCTGTAAATGCTCCAATTCAGGGAAGTGCTGCTGATGTAATTAAAATTGCGATGATCAACATTCACAAAAAACTTCGCGAAGAAAATTGGAAATCTAAAATGTTGCTTCAGGTTCATGATGAGCTTGTGTTCGATGTTCACAATGATGAACTCGAAAAAATCCAGCCAATGATTAAACACGAAATGGAAAATGCATTTAAAATGTCTGTTCCTTTAGAAGTTGAACTTGGATTAGGTAAAGACTGGTTAGAAGCCCACTAAAAAAACACTCCTCATATTCTAAAAGCCATTCCTATCGAATGGCTTTTTTTAATAATAAAAAAGTCAAAACATTTTAAAGTGTAAGAATTTTTACTTTTCTTGCATCTGTTGCTTCAAACTAAAAAGCTCTAAAAAAATTAAATATTATAGTAAAATGAAAAAATGTTTTTTCTACCTATTTATACTCTATTCAACAATTGCATTTTGTCAGGATAAAATTTATTATCTGGAAGGAACTTTAGGAAAAAGTACCATCTTTATGACTATTCAGGTTTATAAATCCGACAAAGAAACGAATCTAACCGCAGTTTATTTCTACAAGAATTCACTAAAAGACATTAAACTGGAAGCAAAACTAAAAGACAATAATTATACTTTTTATTTTAAGCCCGGCGATGTTGTAACTGAAAAATTTTATCTAAAAAAATCAGGCAATAATTTCGAAGGCTTTTGGTATGATGCCAAAGAAAAACAATTAGCTGTTCACCTTGAACCTGTAAATTTTGAGAATTACACATCGAATATCAAAATTAGATTTGATGATGAACGTTTAAATCTGGTGAAATATAAATTTCTTGAATTTAAAAAGCAGAAAACCACACTTTACAACAACAAAGAAATTGTATGGTATTCTGAAAAACACTGCGATTCTGATTTCTTTAGATTAGGAGCTGATTTTTCTGAGAAAAATAAAACTGTAATTAATCCTATTTTAGAGCAGATACATATTCAAAATACATTAAACCAGCTTAACTGTTCTTCAAACTTTGAATACAGCAATGGTCAGGGAATTGAAAGCACTGCAACAATAAACTTTTTAAACACAAATTTATTAGGTTTCGAAATATTCGCATCGTATTACTGCGGAGGTGCTCATCCAGATTTTGGCGGAAGCGGTTATCTGATTGATTTAAATAATGGAAAACAATATGAAATTGATGATATTCTCGCTTTTGATAAAAGTGTAACTGGTGACAAAGAGAATAATTTTGACGCTTTTTCTAAATACAGGACTGATTATTTTGCCCCTAAGTTACTTGCTGTAATTAACTCTCAAGAGCATTTCGAAAAACCAAAAAATGTTGATGACGAACCATGTGATTATACTAATGAAGAATATTGGAATTTTCCTTCCTGGAGTTATACCGAAAAAGGAATTGAATTCACTCCTACTTTTTACAGAGCAGCGAGAGCCTGCGAAGAATCTTTCTTAGTTCCTTTTGAAAAATTAAAAAAGTATAAAAATCCTAAATTCCCTTATTCATTATAAAATAAAAAACCCACCAGTTTCTGCTGATGGGTTTTTCTTTATTTATACTTTTCTTGTAGATTCTCTTTCTTTTAGCTTCGTTTTGATAACGATCGTTTCGTAATCAGAAGTTTCGCCTTCCGGTTCTTCCAGTCTTTGGATTAGTCTTTTCGCTGCAACTTCTCCTATTTCAATTCCGTGCTGGCTTACAGTTGTTAAACTTGGCGATAAACGTCTTGAAGCCAGAATTCCATCTGCAAAACCAATTATAGAAATATCTTCCGGCACTCTATATCCTTTTTTCAAACTTACTCTTAAAGCCGCAACTGAATCATTTTCGTCCAAAGCAAAAATTCCATCGATTTTATGATCAAAAATAGAATCAATTTTAGCTTTCATATCATCTTCAGAATCAGTACGAAGAATAATTTTTTCGTTAACTGAAATATTATTGTCTTTTAAAGCTTTTAAATACCCATCGGCTCTAAGTTTTCCAACACTTAAATTATCTACAGAAGAAATTAAAGCAATGTTTTTACATCCTAAATTAATTAAATGTTGTGTTGAATTTAATGCAGAATCAAAATCATCTACTACAACTTTATCGCAGTCTACTTCATCTGCAATTCGATCAAACATTACAATTGGTGTTCCATCGTTAATTATTTCAGAGAAATGATTATAGTCTTGCAGTTTTTGAGCTTCTTCAGAAACCGAAAGAATAAATCCGTCGATAGTTCCGTTGCTCAGCATTTCAAGCGTATGAATTTCTTTTTCCAAAGATTCATTAGAAATACATGTAATTACATTATATCCTTTTTTATCGGCTACTTTTTCGATTCCGCTAAAAACTTTTGCGAAAAAAGAGTTCAATATATTAGGTATAATTACACCAATGGTTTTGGTTTTACGATTCTTTAAATTCAGACCAATAACATTCGGCTTATAATTTTTGAGTTTGGCATACTCCTTAATCTTCACCTTCGTCTGCTCACTAATTTCCGGACTGTCATTTAGTGCTTTAGACACCGTTGACACAGAAACACCTAGTTCCTTCGCAATTTGTTTTAGAGTTGCTTTAGCTTTCATCTAATAAAAGTTTATGTAATTAATACAAATATAGTAGAATTACCGAAAATAAAACAAAAAACAACTACCAGTATTTGAAATTATGCCACCTATTCGAAATAATTCTAAAAAAGAATGATTTTTCTGAAACCGTATCTCCTAAAATTTCGTTAATAACCTTAATACAATGTTATTAACCTTAATAAAAAACCTAGATTATGAAAAACGAAGTTAAAATTCAGGAGGTCAACCCTTCCCTGGATAGCAGAAGGAGCTTTCTTAAGCTCAGTGGACTAACATTAGTTACCGCAGGTTTGGTTTTAGCTGGTTGCAGCGACAATGATAATGAAGACAATATGGAGGATACTTCCTTGCCGGGAGTCAGAAATGGTGTTTTTGACTTGGGCTCAGGAGACTTTGGTGTTCTTACTTATGCTTACGCCTTAGAGCAGTTAGAAGCAGATTTTTACACTAAAGTTGTAAACGCCTCAAACTTTAATACTGTATTTAATGATACTGAACGTCAAGTTCTAACTGATTTATATCACCATGAAGTAATTCACAGAGATTTCTTTAAAGCGGCTTTAACCGGGGCACTTCCAGATCCAAGTTCTCAATTACTTCCTTCTTTAGCCTTTAGTTATGGTTCTTTAAATTTTAACAGCCGTACCGAAGTTTTAGCTACTGCAAAAGCATTAGAAGATACTGGTGTAGCGGCTTATAATGGAGCAGGCCGACTTATTAAAACCGCTGATTATTTATTATTAGCAGGAAAAATTGTTTCTGTTGAAGCCAGACATGCTGCTGCAATTCGAAGCTTAATTAATCCAAATTCAAAAGATTTTGCAGGCGATGATATTGTAAGCGCCTCTACCGGATTAGATGCTGCGAAGGATCCTTCAAAAATTCTACCAGTTGCAGCAGGATTTATTACAACAAAATTCACGGCCAAATATTTACCTTAATTAACCAGCTAAAAATTAGAAATTATGAATATTTTAAAATTTATAGAAACCTTTACTGATGACAATTTAATGAAAAGTACTGGTTCAAGAAGAGACAGTTTTACTCAGTTTGGAAATATTGGAAAAAACCTGGCCTTGGCATCCATCCCTTTTGGTTTATCAGCCTTAACCGGCAAAGCATTTGCAAAAGATATCACAGCAACACCTGCAACACCTATTGGCGCTTTGCAGTTTGCGCTGACTTTAGAATACCTTGAAAATGAATTTTATGCAATGGCATTAGATTCTGGAGTAATTCCTGCTTCTGAAAATGGCGGACGCGATTTAAAAGTTTTTCAGCAGATAGCAGCTCACGAATCAGACCACGTATCTTTTTTAATCGCAGGATTAGGCGGCTCTATGAGCGCTAACTTTGTTCCAAAACCTACTTTTGACTTTACTGTTGGCGGTGCATTTGACCCTTTTGGAGACTATCCAACCTTTTTGGCATTAGCACAAGCTTTTGAAGATACAGGTGTTAGAGCTTATAAAGGTCAGGCAGCAAATTTAATGTCTACTCCAGATTTACTGACAGCGGCATTACAAATTCATTCTGTAGAAGCACGCCACGCTTCAGAAGTGAGACGCCTGCGCGGACTGAAAGGCTGGATTTCTAATGCTGAAAGAGGTGCAGGAATGCCGGCAGCAACACAAGCAGTATACGACGGCGAAGGCGTTACGATACAGGCAGGGTTCAATACTTCGACAGCATTTGGTGCTGCCGCAGGATCAGAAGCTTATGATGAGCCGCTTACAACACAACAAGTAGTTGATATCGCTAATATATTTATAGTGTAACTAAAAAATAATTCAAAATAATAGAGCACCTTTGCAGCAAAATGCAGAGGTGCTTTTTTTATGGATTTAAATAAAAAACTGAACCCCTGATTTTCAGGATATAAAATATTCTTTTCAGGTATTTGGTTTTAAAATAATTAATTGTACTTTTGCATCCCCTTTATTGGGGATGGAATGTTTAATTAAAATAATATTATGGACGCATTAAGCTACAAGACAATTTCAGCAAGCAAAGCCACTGTAACTAAAGAGTGGATCGTTGTTGATGCTGAAGGTCATAACTTAGGACGTCTTGCTTCAAAGGTTGCAATGATCTTAAGAGGTAAGTACAAACCAAGTTACACACCGCACGTTGACTGTGGAGATAACGTAATTGTTATCAACTCAGAAAAAATTAACCTTACAGGTACAAAATTGAATGACAAAATTTACATGCGTCATACAGGTTACCCAGGAGGACAAAGAACTTTAACTGCTAAAGTATTGCAATCTAAAAACCCTGCATTATTAGTAGAAAAAGCTGTAAAAGGTATGTTACCTAAAAACAAATTAGGAGCTGAACTTTTTAGAAATCTAAATGTTGTTGTAGGATCTGAGCACACTCACGGAGCTCAAAAACCTAGAACTGTTAACCTAAATGATCTTAAGTAATGGGAGTTATTCACAAAATCGGTAGAAGAAAAACCGCTGTTGCACGTGTATACGTTTCTGAAGGAACTGGAAACATCACTGTAAACAAAAAAGAATTCGCAACTTACTTTCCAACTGCAACTTTACAGTACAAAGTTTTACAACCATTGTCTATGACAGAAAATGTAAACAACTTTGACGTAAAAGTAAACGTTTACGGAGGTGGTACAACTGGTCAGGCAGAAGCTGTAAGAATGGCATTAGCACGCGTAATGTGTGAAGTTAACGCTGAAAACAGAGGAATCCTTAAACCAGAAGGTTTATTAACAAGAGACCCTAGAATGGTTGAACGTAAGAAATTCGGTCAGAAGAAAGCTCGTAAGAGATTCCAGTTCTCTAAACGTTAATATTACCTGTCTTGTTCAAATGGGACAAGACATTATCAATTATTTATTGAAATTAAAAAACACAGTTATTGTTGCTCTCCTATCGAGGTAGGATATAGTTTAGCATCTAAATGGGTTGAGTCTTAAAGTCGAAAGTCTTAAAGTCAAATGTTTGAAGCCTAAAGCTTAAAGCTTAGTGCCTAAAGCCAAAACACATTGCTAATCAACAGAACGTAAACTAGTACAAAAATGGCAAACAAAATAGAAGTAAAAGAATTACTAGAAGCAGGTGTTCACTTCGGACACATGACTAGAAAATGGGATCCAAACATGGCTCCTTACATTTATATGGAGCGTAATGGTATTCACATTATCAATCTATATAAAACTGCAGCTAAAATTGAAGAAGCTAACGAAGCTTTGAAAAAAATCGCTGCATCAGGTAGAAAAATCTTATTCGTAGCTACCAAAAAACAAGCAAAAGACATCGTTGCTGATAAAGCAAAAGCTGCAAACATGCCTTACATCACTGAAAGATGGCCAGGCGGTATGTTGACTAACTTCGTAACTATCAGAAAGGCAGTTAAAAAAATGTCTTCTATCGATAAAATGAAGAAAGATGGTACTTTCAACACTTTATCTAAAAAAGAGCGTTTACAAGTTGATCGTCTACGTGCTAAATTAGAGAAAAACTTAGGTTCAATTGCTGATATGTCTAGACTACCTGCAGCATTGTTCGTAGTAGATATCAAAGCTGAACACATCGCAATAAAAGAAGCTCAAAAATTAAACATTCCAGTTTTCGCAATGGTTGATACGAATTCTGACCCAAGAGAGGTTGATTACGTGATTCCTGCAAATGATGACGCTTCTAAATCAATTGACAAAATTTTATCTTTAGTAACTACTGCTGTAATCGAAGGTCTTTCAGACAGAGGTGCAGAAAAAGAAGTTGAAGCTGCTGAAGAAGCTCCAGCTGCTGAAGCTGAAGCTGCTCCTGCAACTGAAGAATAAATCAAATTTTAAATTCCAAATTTTAAATTCCAAAATCCAAATACAAAATTAAAAACGTTATGTTGATAATTTATTAAAATTGGAGTTTGGGATTTAAAAGCTGGAATTTTTTACTTTTAACATTAAAAATTCAAAATATCATGTCAACAATTACTGCTGCAGACGTAAATAAATTAAGACAATCTACAGGTGCCGGAATGATGGACTGTAAAAAAGCTTTAGTTGAAGCTGAAGGAGATTTCGATAAAGCTATCCAAATCCTTAGAGAAAAAGGACAGAAAGTTGCTGCTAACCGTTCTGACCGTGAGTCTTCTGAAGGAGCTGCTGTTTCTTTTATCAATGCAGACAACACTAAAGGAGCTATCATCACTTTAAACTGTGAAACTGACTTCGTAGGTAAAAATGAAGCTTTCGTAACTTTAGCTAAAGATTTAGTTGAAAGAGCTATCAACTTCTCTAATAAAGAAGAATTCTTAGCTTCTGACTTCAACGGAATTACTGTTGCTGAAAAATTAATTGAGCAAACAGGTGTTATCGGTGAGAAAATCGAAATCGGTGGTTTCGAAATTTTAGAAGGTGCTTTCGTTGGATCTTATGTTCACGTGAACAAAATTGCTGCTTTAACAGCTATTTCTGCTCCAATTGCTAATGCTGAGACTTTAACAAAAGACGTATCTATGCAAGTTGCTTCTATGGGAGCTGACACATTATCTTACAAAGATTTTGATCCAGCTTTTGTTGAATCTGAACTTGCTGCTCGTATTGCTGTAATCGAAAAAGATAATGAAGAAGCAAAACGTTTAGGAAAAACTTTAAAAAATGTTCCTAAATACATCTCTTTCTCTCAATTAACTCCTGAAGTTATCAAACAAGCTGAAGAAGATGCTAAAGCTGAATTAAAAGCTGAAGGTAAACCAGAGCAAATCTGGGACAAAATCCTTCCAGGAAAAGTTCAACGTTTCATTTCTGACAACACTACTTTAGATCAAGAAAAAGCTTTATTAGATCAAAACTTCATCAAAGATGACAGTAAAAAAGTTGGTGATTACGTTAAAGGATTCAACGTTGAAATCACAGGTTTCAAAAGAGTTACTTTAGGTTAATATATTATTTCAATATTTAAAAAGCCCGAATATTTACTTATTCGGGCTTTTTTATATCAATTAATTTTCGACTGGAAAATTTCTTGCACGCATTAAAGCATCTGATTTTGGAGCGTGTCCCCTAAAGTTTTCATACATCGTCTCGTTATCAATTGTGTTTCCTGCCGTTAAAACAATATCATAAAGACGTTTTGCAACTTGTTTATCAAAAGGTCCGTTGCCTTCTAAAAATGCCTCATAAGCATCTGCATTTATAACATCAGCCCATAAATAACTGTAATAACCTGCAGCATATCCATCACTCGAAAAAATATGAGCAAACTGTGGAATTCTGTGTCTCATTACAATTTCTGAAGGCATATTAATTTCAGCTAAAATATCTTTTTCAAATTGATGAGGATCGACTTTTTCTGTAGTTAAATGCAGTTTCATATCCACAAAAGAACTTGAAATTGTTTCTACAGTGGCAAAACCTTCATTAAAATTAGCCGCTTTTGCAATTCTTTCTACTAAAGACTGCGACAATGGTTCATTCGTTTTATAATGAAGTGCGAACTTATTAAGGACTTCCGGAGTTGCCAGCCAATGTTCTAATAATTGAGAAGGAAATTCTACATAATCTCTTGCAACCGAAGTTCCCGAAAGACTTGGATAGGTAACATTCGAGCATAATCCGTGTAAAGCATGCCCAAATTCATGAAATAAAGTCGTCGCATCATCCCACGAAATCAAAACAGATTCATCTGCATTTCCTTTTATAAAATTGCAATTATTAGATACAATTGGAAGTACGTTTTCTTTTATTTTCTGCTGGTCTCTATGCGAGTTCATCCAAGCTCCTGAACGTTTTCCTGTACGGGCGTAAGGATCAAAATACCATAGGCCAATTACTTTTCCTGTATTCTTATTATTTACTTCCCAAACACGAACATCTTGATGATAAACAGGAACATCGAATAATTGTTTAAAACCTAAATCAAACAACTCTCCCGCTGTCCAAAACATACCCTCTCTTAAATTTTCTAATTGCAGGTACTGTTTAATTTCATTCTGATCTAAATCGTATTTTGCTTTACGCACTTTTTCTGCATAAAAACGATAATCCCAAGGTTGGATTTTAAAATCTCCTCCTTCTTCATCAACCATTTTCTGCATAGCCGAAACATCATTTTTTACTTTTTCGACAGCTGGTTTCCAGACAGAATTCATTAAATCTAAAGTTTTCTGCGGGTCTTTT
Organism: Flavobacterium johnsoniae UW101; assembly: GCF_000016645.1. Classification (NCBI taxonomy): domain Bacteria; kingdom Pseudomonadati; phylum Bacteroidota; class Flavobacteriia; order Flavobacteriales; family Flavobacteriaceae; genus Flavobacterium; species Flavobacterium johnsoniae. Next base: position 1,857,106 of record NC_009441.1, on the reverse strand, counting down.
GCCATTTTATTAGACAAACTCCATTCTGCAAAATTCTTAAACCCTAATATTTTAGCCTTTTCAGCTCGTAATCTTAAAATAGACACCAGCGTTTCGTTTGTATTATTTTCGTTCGGATTATCGCCTCTTTTTACAAAAATATCAAAAGCTTTTTCTCTTAAACTTCTTCGATTTGAAAAAGTCAAAAATGGCTCAATTGAAGATCTTGTGTTGCCTATACAAGCCAAAACATTCAGATTTCTTTCTTTTGCCTCTGCAATTGCAGCATTTTTAAATTCTTCTGGAAGACCTTCTAAATCACTTTCTGAATTTAATTCTAAATACTGATCATTTTCTTCTGCCAGCAATTTTTGGCTGAAAAGCGTAAAAAGTCCCGCTAATTCTTGGTTAATTTTCGCAACCTTCTCTTTGTCTTCCTTATTCAGCTCTGCTCCTTCACGAACAAAATCGGTATAATAAAGCCAAAGAAGACGCTGCTGCTCAGCAGTTAATTTTTTACTTTCTTCAGATTTGTATAACTCTTCTATTCTTAAAAATAATTTTTCATTTTGATAGAGTTTATCACTGATTTCTGCCAGTTTTGGCGACATTTCTGTATCTACCGCATTAAATTCCGGAGTACTCAAATTTGACCTGTATATTCCATAAACAGAATGAATACGATCCAGCTTTTCGCCCGAAAGTTCTAAAGCTTGAACTGTATTTTCAAAAGTTGGTTTTTCTGAATTATCTGCAATCGCATCAATTTCCTCCAACTTTTCCTGAATAGCAAATTCAATTGCCGGTTTAAAATCTGAAATTTTATATTTTGTAAAATCGGGCACTCCTCCATACGGACCTGACCATTCCTGAAGCAGCGAATTATTTAAATTGGGTTGTTTTTCCATAATTTAAGTACATAGATTAATTCCTTATTCCTTTTCAGGAATTAAAGATAGAGTCTCAAAATTAACCAATCGAAAGCAAACTTCAAACGAACTGCCTAATCCGTTTCAATGATTTAAAGAAATAACTTAAATTTGAAACATCATAACCAAAATATCATGTTTAAAACCCGAAAAGAAATTGTCTTTGTAATTCTGGCAGGAATATTTATAACAAATGCTGTTGTAGCAGAACTTATAGGAGGAAAATTAATCCAGATTGGCCCTTTTGTAATGAGTATTGGAATTCTGCCCTGGCCAATTGTATTTTTAACAACTGATTTAATTAATGAGTATTTTGGCGAAAAGGGCGTAAAAAAACTTTCTTTTATAACCGCCTGTCTTATTGCATATGCATTTTTAATTTTATTTATGGCAATTGTAATTCCGGCTGCAAAGGGAATAAGTCCAGTTAATGACCAGCAGTTTGAAGCCGTTTTTGGTCAAAGTATGTGGATTATTTTTGGAAGTATAATCGCTTTTATGGTTTCTCAGTTAATCGATGTAAGTGTTTTTTGGTTCTTTAGAAAACGAACAGGGCATAAAAAAATATGGTTAAGAACTACAGGATCAACTGTAATTTCTCAATTATTTGACTCTTTTATTGTTCTTGGAATTGCATTTTGGCTTCCGGGAAAAATAGATTTTGACACTTTTATTTCCTCAGGATTAATTGGTTACACTTTTAAGTTAGCAATCGCCATTTTACTCACACCAGCAATCTATTTAGGCCATCATTTAATTAAAAGATATTTGGACGAAGAAAAAGAAGAAAAATAATATAAATAATAGAAATTATTTAAGAAGAGGATTATCATTTGAAAAACAGGTATAAATACCTGGTATTGAAAATCAACAACTTATAATAAAATGTTAAAAACACACGAAAAAGCTTATGAAACAAAAGTTTATTTGTTAAAAAAGATTCTATTTTTGCCAAAAAATTTAACAAATAAAATCAACCAAAATGAAAAAATTAAGTATTCTTTTCGTATCAGTTTTAACTTTAGGATTAGCAGTAACATCTTGCAGCAGCGATGATGATAAAGAAGGAACACTCGAAGGAAAATGGGAACTTACTGAAGTAGGAGCTGTTCTTGCAGGACAAGAAATATTACAACCTGCTACAAATGAAGGATGTGCTAATGATGTTGTAGAATTTAAAGCAGATGGAAAATTTGTAGATTCATATTCAGAATTTACAGATGACAAATGTAAAGCATATACTCAAGAAGGAAAATGGGTAAAAGAAGGAAGCAGTTTGTCTAAAACGTACGGTACTAACAATACTGAGAAATACGAAGTTGCTGAATTAACAGGAAACAAATTAAAATTAAAAGAAACATACACTGAATCAGGAATTACAGTTTCTGCTGTTTTAGTTTTCAAAAAAATCTAATTACTAGATTATAAATTATTCAAAAACCTCAAATCTTAATTGATTTGAGGTTTTTTTATACATTTGAAATAAAAAAATGGAACTAATAAGATGCGGCTGGTGTTCAGCAAGTGATTTATATAAAAAATACCATGACGAAGAATGGGGAACTCCTGTTTATGACGATCCGACCCTTTTTGAGTTTTTAATTCTGGAAACCTTTCAGGCAGGTTTAAGCTGGATAACCATTTTAAATAAAAGAGAAAACTTTAAAACTGCTTTTGACAACTTCGATTATAAAAAAATTGCCAATTATCCTGATGATAAAATCGAAGAATTGATGCAGAATACTGGAATCATCCGCAACAAACTTAAAATTAAATCTGCCGTTACAAACGCACAGGCATTTATGAAAATCCAGGAAGAATTTGGAAGTTTCTCAAGTTACATTTGGAAATTTACTGATGGAAAACCTATCGACAACAAACCCAAAACTTTAAAAGATGTTCCGGCAACCACACCAATTTCGGATGCAATTAGTAAAGACCTAAAAAAACGCGGTTTTAAATTCGTAGGATCAACCGTTATTTACGCACATATGCAGGCCACCGGAATGGTAAATGATCATATCGAGGACTGCTTTACCAGAGTTAAATAGTTTTCAGTCACAGTCTAAGTTTTCAGTCGTTTTTTAAGTTTTAAAAAAAATCAAAACAAAAATTAAAAGTCTCAAAACTGAGACCGCGAGTGAAAACTTAAAAAAAATCATTACATTTGCTTCACACTTTAGGGGTGTCTGCATCACGCAGGCTGAGATTTTACCCTCTGAACCTGATCTAGTTCATACTAGCGTAGGGAAAAGTAAGATGACTTCTTGAACGCATTTCTGTGCGTTATTGCAGCCATTCCTATTGTGTATCTATACACTAAACTCAAAAAGGAATGGAACTAAAAATCAATCAACAAACCAAAAAATTCAATGCTGAATCGCTAAGCGTTCAATCATTGCTCGATCTCGAAATTCCGCACAAGCAAAACGGAATCGCCGTTGCTGTAAACAATACCGTTGTTCCAAAAATCAAATGGAACGAATTCCTTGTACAAGAAACCGACGAAATTTTAATTATTTCTGCTACGCAAGGAGGATAAAGACTAAAATTTCAATTTAAAAATTCTAATTACAAACTTGACGTAGACGCACTCTGGTGTGTCGCTGCAACAACTCATAATTCATAACTCATAACTTCTTTTCCTATGACTACAGAAGAACAAATATCCAGAACCCCATTTCCAAACTCTAAAAAAGTCTATATCGACGGAGAAATTCACCCAATAAAAGTAGCCATGCGCGAAATTACTTTAAATGATACCAAACTTTCAAACGGAGGAATTGAAAAAAATCCACCTGTAACCGTTTACGATACTTCCGGACCATATACTGATCCAAATGTAGAAATTGATATTAGAAAAGGATTACCACGCTTACGCGAAAAATGGATTCTTGACAGAAATGATGTTGAAATTTTAAGTGAAATCACATCAGATTACGGACAAAGCCGATTGAAAGATGAAAGTCTGAATCATCTTCGATTTGAATATTTACATCAGCCAAAACGTGCTAAAAAAGGTGCAAACGTAACACAATTGTATTACGCTAAGCAAGGTATTATTACGCCGGAAATGGAATATATCGCGATTCGTGAAAACCAGCGTATCGAACTTTTAAACGAGCAGACTAAAGCAATGCAATGCCAGCACAGCGGAGAGAGTTTTGGTGCGAATACACCAAAAAGCAAAATTACCCCAGAATTTGTCCGTTCAGAAGTTGCCTGCGGGAGAGCAATTATTCCAAATAATATCAATCATCCAGAAAGCGAACCTATGATTGTGGGGCGCAATTTCCTGGTAAAAATTAATGCCAATATCGGAAACAGTGCTGTGACTTCGAGTATTGAAGAAGAAGTTGAAAAAGCCGTTTGGGCTTGCCGCTGGGGAGCTGATACGATTATGGATTTATCTACGGGAAAAAACATTCATGAAACCAGAGAATGGATTATTAGAAATTCTCCTGTTCCAATTGGCACCGTTCCAATTTATCAGGCTTTAGAAAAAGTAAAAGGAGTTGCCGAGGATTTAACTTGGGAGATTTTCCGTGACACCTTGATTGAACAAGCAGAACAAGGCGTTTCATACTTTACAATTCACGCCGGAGTTTTACTTCGTTATATTCATTTAACTGCAAATAGAGTTACTGGAATTGTTTCTCGCGGCGGTTCAATCATGGCAAAATGGTGTTTGTTTCATCATAAAGAAAATTTCCTTTATACACATTTTGAAGAAATTTGTGAAATCATGAAACAATACGATGTCGCTTTTTCTTTGGGAGACGGTTTACGTCCGGGTTCGATTGCAGATGCGAATGATGCTGCTCAATTTGCAGAATTAGAAACTTTAGGAGAATTGACAAAAATTGCCTGGAAACATGATGTACAGGTTTTCATTGAAGGTCCGGGACACGTTCCGATGCACATGATCAAAGAAAACATGGAAAAACAATTAGAACATTGTCATGAGGCACCATTTTATACTTTAGGCCCATTAACTACAGATATTGCACCGGGTTATGATCATATTACATCTGCAATTGGCGCTGCAATGATTGGCTGGTATGGCTGTGCAATGCTGTGTTATGTAACGCCAAAAGAACATCTGGGTTTACCGAACAAAAAAGATGTAAAAGACGGCGTGATTACCTATAAAATTTCGGCACATGCCGCCGACTTGGCAAAAGGTCATCCGGGAGCGCAATATCGAGACAACGCTTTGAGTAAAGCTCGTTTTGAATTCCGCTGGGAAGACCAGTTTAATTTAGCATTAGATCCTGACACTGCAAGAGAATTTCATGATGAAACACTTCCGGCAGATGGTGCAAAAGTGGCACATTTCTGTTCGATGTGTGGACCAAAATTCTGCTCTATGAAAATTTCTCAGGAAATTAGAGATGTCGCAGCTGCAGAAAAAGGAATGCAGGAGAAATCAGAGGAATTTATTGAACAGGGAAAAGAGATTTATATTTAGTAATGTATTAAAATGACAGTATTAAGTATTAAGATTGAACATCTCCAAAGTCTTAATACTTCCATCTTAAACTTAATGCTTTTTTGAAATGATTGTAATTACAAACCCTTTTTCCATTAAAAATGAAATTGAAATTCTTCATTCTTTATTAGAAGAAGGATTGTCTTTGCTTCACATTCGCAAACCTGATTTTTCAGAAATAGAAATGGCGCATTTTATTCATCAAATCAAATTGGAATTTCGCGGTAATTTGTTTTTGCATAGTCATCACGATTTAGCAGAAGATTTTGGAATTACCAGAATTCATTTTTCTGAAAAAGAAAGAAAAGATCTAAATGATTTTCCTGCAAGGTTTTTAAAACCCTGCAGGTCTAAATCAACATCAACACATTCAATTGAAGATTTTAATTCTTTAGAAAGTGATTTTGATTATGCATTTCTAAGCCCTGTTTTTAAAAGTATTTCAAAAGAGAATTATCAGCCGGAAACAGATCTTTTTGAAGCATTAAAATCAAGAAAAAACTATAAAACAAAAGCTATTGCATTAGGAGGAATATGCTCTGATAACATTTCAAAAACGCTTATAAATGGCTTTGATGATGTGGCACTTTTAGGAACTATTTGGAACAATGAAAATCCTGTAAAACAATTTAAAATATGTCAGCAAACCGTCCTTTCGTACTTACAATCGCAGGCTTAGATCCATCTGGAGGTGCTGGGATTTTGGCTGATATCAAAACATTTGAACAGCACAAAGTAACAGGTTTTGGTATTTCAACAGCCAATACAATTCAGACAGAAAATGTATTTCATGAAATTCAATGGACTAATTCAGATTTTATTATTCGTTCGATAGAAACGCTCTTTAACAGTTATAAAATCAGCTCTGTTAAAATCGGAATTGTTTCTTCTTTAAATGACTTGAATCAAATTATTTCGACAATAAAAAATTTGTCTCCCACAACTAAAATTATCTGGGATCCGGTTTTAAAATCAACAACAAAATTTGAGTTTATGACAATTGAAGATTATTCTCATTTATATAAAATATTGTCAAAAATTGATTTGATTACTCCTAATTATCATGAAATCGAAATTTTATTTCCAGGGTTTATTTCAAAAATGCTTTGTAAAGAAATTAAGATCCCTGTCAATATTTTATTGAAAGGCGGACACAATGAAACTGAAATTGGAACTGATCGTTTGTTTCTTAAAAATGAGATTTACGATTTGTTTCCAACAGAAAAAGAATGTTCTGAAAAACATGGTTCAGGGTGTGTTCTTTCATCAGCTATTGCTTCTAATCTGGCTTATAATCAAACTATAAAAGAAGCCTGCAAAAATGCTAAAAATTATATCGAAAAATACCTGAGTTCAACATCAACATTAATTGGATATCATTATGTACAATAAACTGCAATACATTTCACAGGGAAACACAATCGAAGACCAAGTCCGCAATATTCATCAGGCTTTAGACTCAGGATGCGATTGGATACAAATGCGATTTAAAAACCAAACCGAAAAAGACTCTTTCATTTTAGCAGAAGAAATAAAGCTTTTGTGCGAAAAATATCTGGCCAGCTTTATTATAAACGATAATCTTTATCTCGCACAGCAGATTAATGCAGATGGTGTGCATCTTGGTTTATCAGACATGAAAATCGACGAAGCCCGAACCATTTTAGGAGCTGAAAAAATTATTGGAGGAACAGCAAATACTTTTGAAGACATTCAGAATCACGTAAAAAATGGATGCAATTATATCGGATTGGGTCCTTTTAGATTTACAAACACAAAAGAAAAACTAAGTCCAATTTTAGGTCTATCCGGTTATTTTGAGATTCTTCAAAAAATGAAGAAAAATAAAATTGAAGTTCCGGTTTATGCTATTGGCGGAATTACTTTAAAAGATATAAATCCTTTAATGGAAACAGGAATTCACGGAATTGCCGTTTCGGGAATTATAACAGAAAGCGACGAAAAGAAAATACTAATTCAACAATTAAACGAAAAATTATATGCAAACGTCATTGTTTAATATTGGAGACAAAAGCTTCAAGTCTCGTTTGTTTTTAGGAACAGGGAAATTTGGATCAAATCAGGAAATGGAAGAGGCTGTTTTAGCTTCAGAAAGTGAATTGGTTACGGTTGCATTAAAACGCATTGATCTGGAAACAGATACTGATGCTATTTTATCGCATTTAAAACATCCTAATATTAATTTGCTTCCTAATACATCTGGCGCAAGAAATGCAAAAGAAGCTGTTTTTGCAGCTCAATTGGCTCGTGAGGCTTTAGAAACCAATTGGGTTAAGCTGGAAATTCATCCTGATCCAAAATATTTAATGCCGGATCCAATTGAAACTTTAAAAGCCACAGAAGAACTGGCCAAACTCGGTTTTTTTGTCCTCCCTTACATTCATGCAGATCCTGTTTTATGCAAACATTTAGAAAGTGCCGGAACAACTGCTGTAATGCCTTTGGGTTCACCAATTGGAAGCAACAAGGGTTTAAAAACTATTGATTTTTTAGAAATTATAATCGAGCAGAGTAATGTCCCTGTAATAGTTGATGCCGGAATTGGAGTACCTTCTGATGCTGCGAAAGCAATGGAAATTGGTGCCGATGCCGTTTTGGTAAACACTGCAATTGCCGTTGCCGGAAATCCCAAATTAATGGCTGAAGCTTTTAAAGAGGCTGTTATTGCAGGGAGAAAGGCTTTTGAAGCCAGAGCTGCCAATCAGCAGAACTACGCTTCTGCTTCCAGCCCTTTGACTTCTTTTCTTTATGAATAAATTTAACCGCAAAGTTCGCAAAGAAAAGCGCTAAGAACGCAAAGCTTTGCGAACCTTGCGTAATTCTTAGCGTGCCTTGCGGTTAAAAAACAAAAACTATGAACACATTCAAATCTATTTTTGAGCAATACAATTGGGATGAAATCCAATCCAGAATATACCAAACCACATCAAAAGATGTCGAACGAACTTTGGCTAAAACCAAATACAATCTCGATGATTTTTTGGTTTTGATTTCGCCTATTGCCCAAAATTATCTGGAAGAGATGGCACAGAAATGCCATGAAATTACCAAGAAACGTTTTGGCAAAACGATTCAAATGTATGCGCCATTATATCTAAGTAACGAATGCCAAAACATTTGTACTTATTGTGGTTTTAGTTTAGACAATAAAATCAAAAGAAAAACCCTTTCTGATGCTGAAATAAAACTGGAAGTTGAAGCCTTAAAAAAGACTGGTTTTGATCATGTTTTATTGGTTACAGGCGAAGCAAATTATACTGTAAACATCAATTATTTCCTGAACGCAATTGCATTAATTAGAAAGGACTTTTCTATTATTTCTGTTGAAGTTCAGCCTCTTTCTCAAGAAGATTATGAGCGTTTGCATGATGCAGGAGTTTATTCGGTTTTGGTATATCAGGAAACGTATCATCAGGGAGTTTATAAAAAGTATCATACAAAAGGTAAAAAATCAAATTTTGATTATAGACTGGAAACTCCTGATAGAATTGGTTCAGCAGGAATTCATAAAATAGGTTTAGGCGTTTTATTAGGTTTAGAAGACTGGCGAACGGACAGCTTTTTTAATGCTTTGCATTTAGATTATCTTCAAAAAAAATACTGGCAGACCAAATATTCTGTTTCTTTTCCCCGCCTCCGCCCTGCCGAAGGAATTATCGAACCTAATTTTATTATGGATGATAAAGATTTGACGCAATTGATCTGTGCTTATCGTTTATGGAATGAAGATTTAGAAATTTCGATTTCAACCCGCGAAAACGAAAAATTCAGAAATAATATAATTCCAATTGGCGTTACGAGTATGAGTGCCGGCTCTAAAACAAATCCGGGTGGTTATGTTGTTGATCCGCAGTCTTTAGAACAATTCGAAATCAGCGATGAACGCTCAGCAGAAGAAATTTCAAAAATTATAAAAAATGCCGGCTACGAACCTGTCTGGAAAGATTGGGATAAATCATTTAGTCATAAAGTTGGAAAGTCGAAAGTCATAAAGTCTTTTACTTAGACAAATACTTTTTTGACTTTCGACTTTCGACTTTAAAAACTTTAAGACTTAAAAAATGAGTATTATTCAAGAATTCCTTCGTTACAACAGACAAACTATTCTTCCTGAAATTGGCGACGAAGGTCAGGAAAAACTAAAAAAAGCACGAGTTTTAGTAATTGGTGCCGGCGGTTTAGGCTGCCCAATTTTACAATACATTGCCACTGCAGGAGTAGGTTTTATTGGAATTATGGATTTTGACACTATCGAAATTCACAATCTTCATCGACAAATTTTATACACCGAAAATGAAATTGGAAAGCACAAATCAATAATTGCAAAAGATGTGGTTTCAAAACTCAATCCGTTGATTGAAGCTATTGCAATTAATGAAAAATTAACTGTTGAAAATGCTGCAAAAATCATTCAGCAATATGATATTGTTGTGGACGGTTCTGATAATTTTTCTACTCGTTATTTAGTCAATGACACTTGTGTTGAATTAAATAAACCCTTAGTTTATGGAAGTATTTTAAAGTTTGAAGGGCAAATTGCAGTTTTTAACCATAACGGAAGTAAAAACCTTAGAGATTTATTTCCTGAAATGCCAGATCCTAAAGATGTACCAAACTGCAATTTAAATGGCGTTTTAGGAACTTTACCTGGAATTATTGGGAATATGATGGCACACGAAACACTTAAATTAATTCTGGAATTACCAACCTTAAAGAACGAATTAATAATTTTTAATACATTAAACTGGAATTTTACTAAACTGAATTTTTAGAAAACAAGCGCATCGCCAACTGTAATATTACCAGAGTTTAAGCTTACAATATTAGTCCCAAATAAAACAGAATTATCAAAATTTCTATATGTGCTTAATGTTTTAAGAGGTTCTTTTTTTAAACGTCCGTTTTCAGGATCGTTATTAACCATAATGCATCTTCCGCACGGTTTTATGTTTTTAAACTGGACTTCTCCAATTGTAAAAGTCTTAAAATTGTCTTCTTCGTGAGCGTTTTCGGTACTTACTACAATATTTGGGCGAAATCTTTTTATTGTGATTTTTTCATTCAGTTTATCATTCAAAAAATCCAGACTTTTTGATCCTATTAGTAAATACGGATAACCATCAGCCAGACTCACATTGAAAGTTTCTTTTAATCTGGAGCTTTCGTGTTTACGAGCTCCGTTTTTTAATATTTTGACTAATTTACATTCAAACCCTAAGTGCTGGCTAAACCATTTTGATGTTTCATGATTTACCTCAACAACTTCGCTTTTATCATCCCAGACGTTTACTTTTATTGAGTTCTCTAAATGTTCATCAATAAAAAATTCATGTTCCTGATCCTGAAAAGTTATGCTGATTTTTCCATCTGAAATATTTGGATAAAACTGGCTCATAATACGATGTTCTCTCTGCGTCAGCATTTGATTTTCAGCATCTATTAACATCCATCTGCGATCGTTTTCGAATCCCATTTCTTCAGCTAAAGCAGATTTACAGCTTATTCCTGCCAAGCTTTTTATTGGATAAATGTAAATTTCCTTTACAATATGAACTGTACTCATTTCTATTTACTTTTTAAAATAGACATAAACTCTTCGCGATCAATTTCTCGGCACCCTAAACTCTCTAAGTGCGAGTTATAAACCTGGCAATCCAGCAGTTTATAATTTTCTTTCTTCAAATATAATGCTAAAGCAATAAAAGCTGTTTTTGAAGCATTTGAAACTTTAGAAAACATACTTTCTCCGCAAAAAACATGACCTAAATCTATTCCGTATAAACCGCCAACCAAAACTTCATCCTGCCAAACCTCAACAGATTTTGCAATTCCTTGCTTATGAAGTTCGCAATAGGCTTCGATCATTTCGTTCGAAATCCATGTTCCGTTCTGTCCTTCACGTTTTATCTGCTGGCAATTAGAAATTACTTCTTTGAAGTTTTTATTATAAGTAACCTTGAATATTTTTTTATTGAGGATTTTTCGCATGCTTTTGGATATTACCAATTCATCGAAAAACAGTACCATTCTTGGATCCGGCGCCCACCAAAGAATAGGTTCACCTTCATTAAACCAAGGAAAAATACCGCTTTTATAGGCCAGTTTTAACCGCTCTGGATCTAAATCGCCTCCAATAGCCAGAACACCTTCTTCATCAGCTTCTGAAACCGGCGGAAAAAACAAATCTTTAAATAAATAATACATTTTAAATCGTCAACTTTTAAATTCCAAATCCTAAAAAATTGTCATTTGATGAAATGAACTCAAAAATAAAATTCCAAATCCCAAATTCACGGAAATGAATTGGAATTTGGAATTTAATAAATTGAATTTTAAACTCTTAGAACGGTAAATCGTCTGGTTCGTCTTCGTTTAAATTTGTCGCTGGAGCGAAAGCTTCTGCTGCAGGAACTGAAGGAGTTTGTGCAGGTCCTTCTGGTGCCATTCTTTCGATTCTCCAACCTTGAATACTATTGAAATATCTAGTTTCTCCTTGTGGATTAACCCATTCTCTTCCTCTTAAATTGATAGAAACTTTTACTGCCTCTCCTTGTTTATAGCTGCTTAATAAATCGCATTTATCTTGTGTAAATTCGATTAAAATGTGCTGTGGATACTGCTCATCTGTAGTAACTACTAGTTCTCTTTTTTTGAATGAAGCACTAACTTGCTGCTCAGGATTAACCACTTTTACTTTTCCTATAACTTCCATCTTCGTCTATAATTAATTATTATTTCTTTTCTTATTTTTTAGCTAAAAGCACTTTCCAGGCTGACTCAACGTCATCATTATTGAGATATTTTTTGGCTTCTAAATGAACTTTTTCCTGATCATCTGAGCTTAAAACTCCTTTTACAGAAAAATTTTCTTTCACAAATATACTAACTTCTTCTTTTGTAGGCAAGGCTTCGATATTTCCAAGTTTACCGAGGTCATTCCCATCAAACACAGGACTTTCTCTAATAAAATTAGGAATTGCATCTACTCCTACACCCAAAGTTGTTAGCGGTTTTGCGACTTCAAAAAGCCCTTGATTGGATCTTGAATACCAATTTCCGCCAAGTCTTGAAACTAAATCTATTTTATGCTGGTCTATTGCTCCGTTTTTATCCAAAATTGATTCGTGAATGTGAATTTTTACTACTTCACACAAAATCAGATTTCCAGCTCCTCCTTCTGTTCCTAACGGAATAATCTGTGTAATCTTGCATTCAAACTGAACTGGAGATTCTTTTACACGATAAGGTTTTACAAAATCTGAAGGAATCTGCGTTAAACCGGCTTTTATAAATTCGTTTACCCCGTCTCCATATTCTGTACTTGCCAGCGAAGTCTGCTGTACAATATCATAATTGACAACATTTATTACGACTTCTTTTGTAGCTTCGGCATTAATCAAAGTATGCTTTACAGTATTGTCGCGAACACGTCTTGAAGGCGAAAAAACCAAAATTGGCGGATTAGCACTAAATACATTAAAGAAACTAAAGGGAGACAAATTAGGAATTCCTTTTTCGCTTATTGTACTTGCAAAAGCAATTGGCCTTGGCCCTACTGCACTTTGTAAATATCCCTGCAGCTGTGCCGTAGGTATCTCTTTTGGATTGATGCTAATCATAATTTTTCTGTTTAACCGAACCTCATTTCGGTCATACAAAAGTATTGAAATCGTTCAATTCAAAGAAATAGTTTTGAAGATTAAAACAAAAATCTTTTAAGCCCCTGCAAAATATAAAATGTGTTTATTTCGTTATATTTATACCTCAAAATTTAGTTTATGCGCTTTTCTGAAAGTAGAAATACAACTCGTTGGGTTATAATTTTCATATCCTTTTTAATCATTTCGCTGATTCTCTGGAATACTTATACATTTTTCCAAATTTTTAAGAATGAGGAACGTTTAAAAATGAAGCTTTTTGTAAATGCCCAAATTACAATTGTAAATGCTGACGAAAATACAGACATTGAACTTCCTCTTCAAATTATTAACAATAATACCTCTATTCCCGGTATAGTAATATTGTATGATAAGGTGGTAAGTGCCACAAATGTCCCAGAAGAGATCTTGACGAACAAGAAAAAAAGAGCCAATTATTTGAGAAAATTAGGTAATGAAAATGAACCTATTACTTTTGAATATGCTCCGGGAAAATATCAAACGCTTTATTATGGAAATTCAGCTTTACTTAATAAACTCAAATATTATCCTGTAGCTTTATTACTGATTATCTTTTTGTGTGCTGCTTTGATTTACAATTTTTACAAAAGCACAAAAATGGCAACGCAAAATAAACTGCTGGCGGGAATGGCAAAAGAAACAGCTCATCAAATTGGAACGCCTTTATCATCTTTAATCGGCTGGGTTGAGATTTTAAAAACCGAAGCGATTGATCAATCCATAACTATTGAAATTGAAAAAGATGTGGAACGCCTGCAGACAATAACGGATCGTTTTTCTAAAATTGGTTCTGTTCCTGTTTTAGAACCGCACGATATTGTAGCCGAAACTTTAAATACGTACGAATATTTACAATCACGTTTTTCTAAACAGGTCACTTTTTCTTATCAGGTTCCTGAAAAACCAATTTTTGCTTTAATCAATCCAACACTTCACAGCTGGACGATCGAAAACCTTGTTAAAAATGCTATTGATGCCATGAAAGGAAAAGGAACTTTAGATCTTTATATTGAAAAAGATGCTCATCATATAAAAATTAACGTGAAAGATTCTGGAAGCGGTATTGCAAAAAACCAATTCAAAACTATTTTTGAACCCGGTTTTACTACAAAAAAACGCGGCTGGGGATTAGGTCTTTCTTTAACCAAAAGAATTGTTGAGGAATATCACAATGGAAAGATTAAAGTTCTTAATTCTGAAATTGGAAAAGGAACTACGTTTCAGATTACTTATGAAACTACCAGTCCGGCTTAAAAATTAGACATAAAAAAACACCAACTCATTAACTGAATTGGTGTTTTTTATTTTGGTTTTAATCTTAAAGATTAGACTGAATATCTTTTGCTAAAGCTTCAAATTCTTCTTTTGAAAGCGAAACTTTGTCCTGAAAACGCATTTCATCCATATGATTTAATGGAATTAAATGTACGTGTGCATGAGGAACTTCTAAACCTACAACCGCAATTCCAATTCTTTTACAAGGAACTGTTTTTTCTAATGCTGCTGCAATTTTTTTAGAGAATTTCATTAATCCTAAATACAATTCTTCATCCATATCAAAAATCTTGTCGATTTCTTGTTTCGGAATACAAAGTGTATGACCTTTTGCGTTTGGATTTACATCTAAAAAAGCCAGATAGTTATCATCTTCGGCTATTTTATAGGCAGGAATTTCTCCGTTTACTATTTTAGTGAATATTGAACTCATAGTTTATTCGTTTAACTGGTTAACCGCTTAACCGATTTAACGGTTAAACTATAAAAAATTTATTCTCTTGTAATTTCAAGAATTTCGAATTTCAAAGTTCCGTTTGGTACTGTAATTTCGGCAATTTCACCAACAGATTTTCCCAACAGTCCTTTTCCAATAGGAGAAGTTACAGATATTTTTCCTGTTTTTAAATCAGCTTCACTTTCTGCAACAAGTGTATATTTCATTTCCATTCCGTTGCTTTGGTTTTTAATTTTCACATTAGAAAGAACCAAAACTTTAGAAACATCTAATTGAGATTCATCAATTAATCTTGCATTTGCATATACTTCTTCAAGTTTAGCAATTCTCATTTCTAATAAACCCTGCGCTTCTTTTGCAGCATCGTACTCGGCATTTTCAGATAAATCGCCTTTGTCTCTTGCGTCTGCTATATCTTGAGATGCTTTAGGACGCATTACACTCTTTAAATGCTCCAATTCATCTTTTAACTTTTTTAACCCATCAGCGGTATAATAAGATACTTTACTCATAACTTCATCGTTTATATAAATAGAAAAAATCCCATCGGGACGGGATTTTGTATTACAAATATACTATTATTTTTAATAGTACATAATTATATGTTAATCATATAAAATTCAAATCTAAATAAATTATTTTTGTTTCACTAATTCTTATTAAAATAATGAAAAAAATCTGGCTCTTAATTCTTTTCGTTTCTGTGCTTTTTTCGTGCAGTGACAGCGATCGCAGTAACAAAAATCCATATATACCGAGTTATTCTGTTAATTTATCTGTAGATATGAATCTGCCTTCTTATTCAAATCTCAAATATGTCAGCAATGCTGTTATAGTTCCTAATTACGGTGCAAAAGGAATTATTATTTTTAATGCCGGAAGCGGTTATAATGCTTTTGATGCTGCATGTCCTAATCAGGAGATAAATTCATGCGCTGCCATGACAATTGACGGTATTAATGCTGTTTGTTCCTGCGATAAAACTTCTTACAGTTTGTTTACAGGGCTTGGAGGAAAAGAATATCCTCTAAAACAATATAAAGTTCAGGTAACGGGAACTGTAATTCACGTTTACAATTAAAAATAAAAAAGCCTGAAAGTAAATTTCAGGCTTTTTTATTTTTTTAGAATTTCAAAGTTAATCCAGCTAAGAAATTAATTCCTGCCTGCGGATAATAGTATGGATAAATATCCCACATTGCTCCGTTTGAAACATATTTTTTATCCAGAATATTGTTTACCAACCCTGTTATTGTAATTGATTTGAAAATTGATTTTGGTTTTATTTCATAAGAAATATTCAAATCGTTCACAAAATAATCTGCCAGTTTGGCTTCTGGAAGCTCAATATTATTCATATACTGTTCTCCAACGTATTTTTGCAATAACGAAACATATAAGTTTTCAATTGGTTTGTATACGATAATATTTCCGGCTATAACTTCTGGAGAGTAAGCAATTTTAGTTGTTCCGTAGTATTGTCCTTCAACAGCTAAGTCTAGATTTTTATTACTGCTTAAAGTAAAGTTAGGTCTGATAATAAATTTTTCTGAAAGTGAAATTGTCGCATCAAACTCAAATCCTAAGCGATAGCTTTTTTCAGTATTAGCACGAATTGGCGCACCAACATCGTCTAATCTTCCAGTTAAAATCAATTGATCTTTATATCCCATATAATAGAAGTTCGAATTTAATTGGATTTTCTCTGAATTAAATCTCCATCCTAATTCAAAATCATTCAATTTCTCAGGTTTTACATTTCCACCTTCATAATCTGTTCTGTTTGGCTCACGATTCGCACGTGCATAAGAGAAATAAAGTGTATTTTTTTGATTGATTTCGTAGTTTAAACCCGCTTTTGGATTAAAGAAATTGAATGTATCATTTACTAAACCAGTTTCGACACTATTCGCTTTATAATGTACTCTACGGTATTGTAAATCTCCATATAAGCTTAATTTTTCAGTCAGCTGATAATTTGCTTTTGCAAAGACATTCCCATCTGTTTTTACTGAATAGTCGTCATAGTAATGATCTCCCAATTCTGAAGTTGAAGCATATCTTGCCCAGATTACTTTTCCAAAATGAT
Source organism: Flavobacterium johnsoniae UW101 (assembly GCF_000016645.1). NCBI lineage: Bacteria > Pseudomonadati > Bacteroidota > Flavobacteriia > Flavobacteriales > Flavobacteriaceae > Flavobacterium > Flavobacterium johnsoniae. The sequence goes on along the minus strand of NC_009441.1, from coordinate 1,840,185 downwards.
CTCCTTCGTATTTATTCCAGCCTCCGCCAAGAATAACATCTAATTTTTCTTCTTTATATTTTACAGAAAAAGTAGTCCCGTAAAAATCATTGTCTAACCATTTCTGACGCACTAAATCGGTTGTTGTTACTGTTCCAACTGGCTGTAAACCGTAGTCGGCCATATCTGCATCTTCTTTATAATTATCATAATAACCCTGCCCTTTTGTATAATGTAAAGCGAAGTTAGTACTCCATTTATCAGAGAAAGATTCGCTCCAATGCAATTGATAATGATTTTGTTTGTAATTATCGGTTTCGTTATCGTAAAAACGAGTATTTCCAGATTCATCCGTATACATTCCGGCAGAATTGAAAGTTCGGTTTGAATTTAATGTTTCAGCATCAATTCCGTTCCATGATTGGTATGTTTTTTCAGTTCCGCCAAAAACCAAAGCCTTGATTAAAGTAGTTTTTCCAACGTAGGTTCCTTGTAAAAAATAAGATTTCAAATCAGAACTTGCACGATCTACATAACCATCAGATTTAACTGTAGACAAACGTCCGGCAAGTTCAAAATGGTCATTTAATAAACCTGTACTGAATTTTACTGTATTTTTATTTGAATTGAAACTTCCGTAAGAGCTTGAAATTTCTCCTGTTGGTTTAGATGCATAACTGTCTGTAAGCATATTTAAACTCGCTCCAAAAGCAGATGAACCATTGGTAGAAGTTCCAACTCCTCGCTGTAATTGCAGACTTTCTACAGATGAAGCAAAATCGGGCATATTAACCCAAAAAGTTCCCTGACTTTCAGCATCGTTATATGGAATTCCGTTTATGGTTACGTTTACCCTTGTAGCATCGCTTCCGCGGACTCTGATTCCGGTATAACCTATTCCTCCTCCGGCATCTGATGTTGTTACTACAGATGGCAGATAATTCATTAAAACAGGTATATCCTGACCAAGATTTCGGTATTTGATTTCTTTTTTATCCATATTACTAAACGTAACCGGCGTTTTGGTCGTAACACGAACTGCAGAAACCAAAACATTATCAAGCTGATTTACTTTGGTTGAGTCTTGTTCTTGTCCAAACGAGAATAGAGTAAAGAAAATAGAGAATAGAATAAAGAAAATAAACTTTTGGTTCAAATTAGAACCTTTGTACCTCTGTGCTTTAGCACCTGAAAAAATAGTTTTCATTCGTAAAGAATTACGAATAAAAGGGGGAATTATTCTTTTGTTAAATTAATAAATGTGTTTCACGACAAAGCATAGTGTGCACGCTGTGATTTGTCGTTTTTTCCCTTAGCAACATTACTCGCTCAGGTTCTTTGGGTATGATCTCAGCTCGTTATTTAGAGCACCCCTTTGAGACAATGCAAATATAGAAAAGTATTAAGATAAATGTATTAGGTATTACGATTTTTCACTTTTGGATTTCTTAATACTTAATTCTGTAGTCTTTATACTAAAAATCAGGTTTTCTTCGGGACTGTTTTAAATCAGAGATATTCTTTTTGTCTTTAATTCTTTTTTTGATTACAGCTTTGGGAACTTTTGTAGCTTTTCGAACTTTTGGAACATATAATCCTTTTTTAATTAATTCTAGAAATCGCTTCACAACAATTTCCTTATTCTTAAGCTGGCTTCGATCTTCGTCGCAATTTAATATTAATATATTTTCAGAAGTTAAACGAGCTGATAAATTCTCTTTTAGAAGTGTTTTTTCATCATCAGACAAGGCTTGAGAAGCTTCTAAATCAAAAGACAAAACAACTTTTGACGAAACTTTGTTTACGTTCTGCCCGCCCGCACCACTGCTTCGAACGGCTTTAAAGTTTAATTCTGATATGATTTTCTCGTTATCCATTATTGTGGCTGATGTGCCGGTTTTAATAAATCGTTTACCGTTTTTACCGGATTAAAAGTAATTAAAGGCACAGCAACAAAAACTGTCAGCCAATTTGCCATCGAACCATTCCATAATCCCGGAAGTTCATAACTTTTTACGGCTTTCCCTTCAACACTTTTTTCAACTATAAATCCCGATTTTTCGTCAACAAATTTTTTCAGGTCAAACTTTTCTCCTTTATAATTTTTGATTCCGCAAACCAAATCTACCGGGTTAAAATGCGTAGCTTCTTCTAGAACTTCAAGCTGTTTTTTATTTGCTAAATCTACCTGTGATGTTTCTACAATCTGCAAAGAGACCTCGCCTTTATCGTTCATTACCCAAAACGGTCCTCCGCCAGGTTCTCCCTCATTTCGAACCATTCCGCAAACTCGTATTGGACGATCTAACAGTTCTTTAATTTTGGTGATTTTATTCTCAAAAGTAAATTTATTGAAATCTTTAGTCATCTGAATGTTTAGTTTTTGCATTAAAACATCAACGATTTCTTTAAGATCCTCTTCTTTCACTTCATTTTTTTCAATTGCTTTTAAATATCCAAATACTTTTTGCTGTACTTCAATTAAAATTCCTCCTAAAGCCTTTTTATATAAAGCAATTTTATCAATATGATTTTGAATTACATTATCAATATTTTTAATAAAAATAATGTCTGAATCCAGATTATTCAGGTTTTCAATTAAAGCACCATGTCCGCCGGGTCTAAAAACCAGACTTCCATTTGAACTTCTCACCAGTTTATTATTTACATCTACATTAATTGAATCTGTACCTTTATTTTGATAAGAATATCTAATGTTAATTTTAACATTAGAATGTTCCTCTACTTTGTTTTTAACTGCATCGACTGTTTTTTCAAACAAATTCTGATGTATTTCTGAAACTGTAAAATGTAAATTCGAAATACGCTTTGCTGTTGCATAATGCACACATTCATTTAAATGTTCTTCTATAGGTGTTGCTATATGAGTTTTATATAAATGAAATGGTAAAACTGCTTTTGGCTTGTTTGCCGAGTTAAAATGTTCAGGAGATAATAACAGTTTTATAAAATAATAGTTTTTATAATCTCTTTCCAGGTTTTCAAAATCTGGATAAAGTTCTCTCAGTTTTTTGTCAACATCATCAAAAAAAGGAAACTTATCCATTCCAATAATAAAAATGGCTAGTTCTTTATCTTTTTTCCTATTGATATAAGCATTTATGGTTTCTTTTTCAATATCAAAATCATTTAAAAAGGCCGTTAAAAACTTATACATTCTGGTAGCAGCACCAGAAGCCGGAACAAATTTTTTAATTTTAAATTCTTCTTTATGTTTATCAAAAAAAGAAGCTTTTTCTTTAAAATCAACTTCTGATAAACTAAGAATGCCATTATTGATTGTCGCTGGACGAATCAAGCTGCTCTTTGCTATTCCGTTTTTGAATATATCCAGCTGTTTTAAAATATTTTCGAAAGGAATTCCGTGATTATAAATTTCAACAAAATCCTGAGAAGAAAATCCTTTTTCTTTTAAAGCACCTAAAGCATCTATAATCATTATAGCTTTTGCCAAACGACTTTCTTTATTACCTGATAAGGTTATAAAAGGCTTTTTATTATCAATTAAAGTTTGTTTGAATACAGAAAAAACGGTTTCTCTTCCTTCCGGAGTATCTCTAATGTCATCTTTTTCCCATGGAACATCAATATCCGTGAGGAAAAACAAATCGTAATCATGTTCTAAGGCAGCTTCATTTAAAAGTGGATCACAAAAACCGTAATACACTTCAGAGAAGACTTTAGTTACCATTAAATTAGTATCGCAAAACAAATATTTATTCGCCTCGGTAAGCTTCTCATTCTCTAATAAAACTTGCCCGTAAGCAATAGGCATCATATCATCAACAGTACATATATGCTGATTTTCTTCCCATCTTTCCTGCAGATAATCGCGTGCAAACTCTGGAACCCATTCTGTTTTGTAGTGGTCTGCGAGTTGTTTTGCTAATGTAGTTTTACCTGTACTTTCAGGGCCAAACAAAGCAATTTTTATGATATTTGTTTTTTGCTGTCTAAGATTTTTCTCCATTCTAAATAAGCTGAAATAGCTAAAATTGTAAAAATTAAATATTGAAGCGACAACATCCCCAAGCCGCGATAGGCATAAAGAGGCACTACAATAATATCGCCGATAATCCAGAGTGTCCAGTTTTCAATTTTCTTCCTTGCCATATACCACATTCCTGCGAAAAATATACCTGACGATATCATATCGACATAATTATCTTTATGTATTTCGTAATCGAAATATTTATAAATGCTGAAAACTACAAAAACCGTTACAATAAACAGTAAGATTCCGATTATTTTTTCATTAAAAGTTGTACGAGTAATTGGGAGATTATCTTCAACAGTTGTTCCCTTTGCCCACATATACCAGCCATAAATACTCATAATTGAAAAATAAGCATTAATAATCATGTCTCCAATATAACCGGCAACATATAAAAGGTAAACCGAAATTACAGTGGCAATTAATCCTGTTGGATAAACCCAGATATTTTCTTTCTTAGCAAACCATACGCTTAAGATCCCGCAAACGAATACCAAAAATTCCAGAATGATATGCCATAATGGTGCATTTTTATAACTTTCAAGAAAAAAATCAATCATTTTGTGGTATTTAAAGGCTGTTATTTATGAATCGAAAAAATGGCTGTCATTTTCAAAAGCTGTTCCTATAACTACTAAATCCGCACCGGCATTGTATGCTTTTTTAATTCCGTGCAAATCTACAATTCCTCCGCCAACAATTATAGGAATTTCTACGTTTTGAGAAATTACTGAAATCATCTCTAATGGCACTGGCTTCTTTGCTCCGCTTCCGGCTTCTAAATAAATTAATTTACTTCCCAGCATTTCGCCAGCCTGAGCTGTTGCTAAAGCTAAATCAAAATTTTCGCGATTAAGCGGTTCTGTTTTACTAACGCGGGCAACAGCAGTTTCATTGCCGCTTTCAATTAAAATATATCCTGTTGAAATTACTTCAAGATTTGTTTTTTTCAATATTGGCGCTGCCTGAACCTGATATTCGATTAAATAATCCGGATTTCGGCCAGACAATAATGATAAAAACAAAATCGCATCGGCCTTTGGTGAAATCTGAGATGGATCTCCCGGAAATATCACAACCGGCAGTCTTGTTTTTTGTTTTAACTGTGCGATAAGATCTTCGATAATTGTACTTTCGACAATGCTTCCTCCAACAAAAATATGAGTCGCCGGAGATTGATTTATTTTAAGTAATAAATGATCTAAATTTTCCCAGACAATTTTATCAGGATCCAAAAGTATGGCTAATAATTTTTGACCATTTTTCTTGGCTTCTAAAATTTGTTGATGGATTGTGGTAAGTATTTTTTGCTCCATAATGGCCGTAAAAGTAAAAAGTTTTTAACGTAGAAGAACTATTATGAATCAATTATATTTGTAAAGTCTCTGTTAACTATCAAAGAAAACAATTATGATCACGGCTGAATTGTTAGAGAAATATGGTGCAATAAAAAAGTCTTTTAACAAAAATGAAATTATTTTTGAAGAAGGAAATCTGCCTGCTCATTATTATCAGATTATTTCGGGAGAAATTAAAATGTGCAATTATAATGATGACGGCCGCGAATTTATTCAGGGAATATTCTATAAAAATCAATCTTTTGGCGAACCTCCATTATTTTTAAATCAAAAATATCCCGCCAATTCAATTGCTGTTGAGGATAGTGAAATGCTTCTTCTTCCAAAATCTAATTTTATGAAACTGCTGGAAGAAAACCCGGCGATCAGCATTAAAATAATAGAAAACCTCGCACAGCGACTGTATTATAAATCAGTTATGGCTGCCGAAATTTCGACACATGAACCGGAACATCGTGTTTTAAAATTAATGGATCATGGAATCGCTTATTTTAATTTTCAAAAAGACAAAAACGGTTATCTTATTAATTTTACCAGACAGCAGATTGGAGATTTAACCGGTTTGCGGGTAGAAACTGTTATTAGAGCCATAAAAGCATTGGAAAAGAAAGGTGAATTGAGGATTATTAATCGAAAAGTATACAGATAAAAAAGTTCTTGTTTTATGATTTTAATCATAAAATGCAGTTGTATTGCGGACGTATCTTTGTCATATAAAAATCTGAATATCATGACACTATATCAAACCACATTCGACATTTTCAATAAAAATTATATGGGTTCTGCTGCAATGGCAGTAATTGGGCAAAGCTGTCTAGGAGGCGCTGCCGCAATGTATGTTTTATCTAACGGAACTTCAATTCTTCAAATGGTTCAGCTGGCAGTTATCGTTCTAGCTTGTATCTTTGTAAACACTTCAATTTTGGCTCAAATGAAACATAAAGTGGTTTTTAACCTTTTAATTCTGAGTTCAATTTTAAGCGTATTATTTATTCTGCTAAATACTCTTGTTCTGTGAAAAAACAAATAGAAAATAGAGCTGACGTTTCTTTTCTGGTACATCAATTCTATGATAAAATAAGAGCCGATGAAGAAATCGGCTTTTATTTTAATGAAGTGATTTCTGACTGGGATGCGCATCTCGAAAAGCTGACTGATTTTTGGGAAACCAATTTATTTGGTGTCCGCAAATACAAAGGAAATCCTCATACTGTTCATAACGAGGTAGATGCTCATTTTGACGAAAAAATTACTCCAAACGAATTTGGTATCTGGCTTAATCACTGGGCTCAAACATTAGACGAGCATTTTGAAGGCGAAAATGTAGAAACTTTAAAAAGACGTGCCCGAAAAATGAGCACTTTTTTGTATATGAGTATGTTTCAACACAGACAAAAAGAAAGTGAAGTTTAATCGCCCTGTAAAGTCATTGCGATTATTTCTCAAAAGCATAAACCAAAGTAAAAGTCCCTTCAAAGTTATCAGATTTGATTTCTTTATAATGCACATCAAAATCCTTAACCAAATTATCAAAATGAAGACTTGCCTGTGTTTGGGTTTCATCTAAAGAAAAGTTGCTCACATTTATATGATCTTTAAAACTGATTCCTTTTTCATTTCTGATTTTAAAGATTGCTTCTTTGGCTCCCCAGATAACGGTAAGTTTTTTTATATATTCTTCTGTAAAAGATGAATCTAAATAACTGCATTCATAATCTGTAAATTTATCTGCGATTCTTTGGATTTTTTCTCGCTGCAATTCCATATCAATTCCAACTGTTTCGCAGCTTATAATTATCGCTGCAAAATGATAGGAATGTGTTATTGAAATATAGTTATGACAATCAAAATACGGTTTCCCAAATTCGTCATAATGCAAATCTTTATCAGTAAAACCCATTTCCTGAATCAGCATTCGAACACTTAAAAAAGCACGCTGATGCATTTGCGATTTCATCCCGTCGAGTCTCTTTTGTGTTTTTTCCTTCAACACAACTTTACTTAATAATTCTTCAAGAGATTCTGTTATTTCCCAAATTAAGATTTTAGTTGTTTCGTTAAACTGTATGGTTTGAAATAGAGGCATCTCTTTTTAATTGTAAATTATGAATGATTAATTATAAATTATTTTCCTGATTTTCAAGTCATACTTGTAATGTATGAAAAATCACTATATCCCAAAAAATGTATTAGTAAATATAAGCAATTAGCAGCAAAGGTAATAGTTTCAGAATCTTTTTTAAATGAAGTTACCTTACTTATATGGTTTAAAACGATTCATAAACTAACATTCTAAAGATTAAGAAATTAAAGATTTCACAAATCTTTATATAAATTAGTAAAAATAAAAAGCTATTCCTTAAATTTGCAAAAAATTCACACCTGAGCCTGATAGGCGGACGGACGAAGTAATTATACAAATATAATATAGATAATATAAATGAGTACTACAACTACGCCATATGTGGCTTTCAAAGTAAAAGACATTTCTCTAGCGGCTTGGGGAAGAAAAGAAATTGAACTAGCTGAAGCTGAAATGCCAGGTTTAATGGCACTTCGCGCTGAATACAAAGATGAGCAGCCATTAAAAGGAGCTCGTATTGCTGGATGTTTACACATGACGATTCAAACTGCTGTTTTAATCGAAACTTTAATTGCTCTTGGTGCAGAGGTTACTTGGTCTTCTTGTAACATTTTCTCTACTCAGGATCAGGCTGCTGCTGCTATTGCTGCTGCTGGAATTTCTGTTTATGCTTGGAAAGGTCTTGATGAAGAATCATTTGACTGGTGTATTGAGCAGACTTTATTCTTTGGTGAAGAAAGAAAACCATTGAACATGATTCTTGATGACGGTGGAGATTTAACTAACATGGTTATTGATCGTTACCCAGAATTAGTTGCTGGAATTAAAGGTCTTTCTGAAGAAACTACAACAGGTGTTCACAGACTTTACGAAAGAGTAAAAGCTGGAACTCTTCCAATGCCTGCAATCAACATTAATGACTCTGTTACTAAATCTAAATTTGACAACAAATACGGATGTAAAGAATCTGCTGTAGATGCTGTACGTCGTGCAACTGACTTAATGTTAGCAGGAAAAAGAGTTGTTGTTTGCGGATATGGTGATGTTGGAAAAGGAACTGCTGCTTCTTTCAGAGGTGCTGGTTCTATTGTAACAGTTACTGAAATCGATCCAATTTGTGCTTTACAAGCTGCAATGGACGGTTATGAAGTTAAAAAACTAAACACTGTAATTGCTAATGCTGATATCATCATTACAACTACAGGAAACAAAGATATCGTTCTTGGAGAGCACTTCGAGCAAATGAAAGACAAAACTGTTGTTTGTAACATTGGTCACTTCGATAACGAAATTGATATGGCTTGGTTAAACAAAAACCACGGTGCATCTAAAATCGAAATCAAACCTCAGGTTGACAAATACAACATCAACGGTAAAGATATCATCATCCTTGCTGAAGGTCGTTTAGTAAACCTTGGTTGTGCTACAGGTCACCCAAGTTTTGTAATGAGTAACTCATTTACAAACCAGACTTTAGCTCAAATCGAATTATGGAACAACAGTGCAGCTTACAAAAATGAAGTTTACATGTTACCAAAACATTTAGATGAAAAAGTTGCTGCTTTACACTTAGCTAAATTAGGTGTTGAACTTGAAGTTCTAAGAGAAGATCAAGCTGCTTATATTGGTGTTGAAGTTCAAGGTCCATTCAAACCAGAATACTACAGATATTAATTAATTTTAGATTGAAGATTTCTGATTTTAGATTTTCTTAAAATCATATATCAAACCCGACAGGTTTTAAAAACCTGTCGGGTTTCTTTTTTTATTTGAGTTTCTAGTTATCAAAAAGCGAATTAATTTAACAAGACATTTACAACGTTTTTACCAGATAACTTTAAATTTGGTTTTTAAAATATAAAAAATGATTGAAAATGTTCTATGTGAAGTACACGGTTCTAAAGAAATGTCTTTTACCTGCATTCACATTGCAATGGCAATAGACTCAAAAGAAAAATCAGGTTTTTTCTATTCCGAAGCCGAAGAAGATCTTCCGCAGATTGCATGGTGCAATGCATGCGAACAATGGCTTTTGGATAACGGTGAGGAATGGAATGACGCTTTTGAAACTCAGGCCGATTTTAAAATGTTATGCGCCGACTGCTTTGATGAAGCTAAAAAAATGCAATTAGAAACTGTTACAACTTAAATATTCGCCATGAAAAAGATTTTTCTTCTCTATACTTTTCTATTTCTAAATTTATCTGCCTTTGCACAAAATAATGATGCCTGGAATTCATTTCCAAACAAAGACACCACCTTAATTGGATTTAAAGACAAAAACGGAGTAATTAAAATAGAACCTAAATTTTCAGGTTTTACAATCGCACGTAAATTCGAAAACATTATAGCCGTAACTGAAGAAAAAGATCAAAAATGGAAAAGCTATTATTTAACCAAAACAGGAAAAACAGTTGGTCTAGATAGTTTATATGTTTTTGATAACGGTCCCGACTGTGAAAATGAAGGCCTTATAAGATTTACAGATCATAAGACTGATAAAATGGGAATGTTTAACAGTGAAGGAAAAATCATTATTCCTGCTGTTTACAGCAATTTAACCAAAGCTAGAAACGGAATGATCATCGTTTTAAAAGATGCCGAAAAAAAACAAGATGGAGAGCATTTTTACTGGACGGGCGGAAAAGAGTTCTTAATTGACATCAATAACAAAGTCCTGATTGAAAATTTTGCTTACAACGACGATCTTAATTTTTATTCATTAGAAAAAACAAAAGAGCCAAGTAAAGATCCAATTAGAGAAAATTTTCTTGGAATCGACGGTCAATATTATTCTTTTATAAATTTCGACAAAGAATTTAAATATTGGCTGCAAAACACAATCCTTTCCGATTTATCTAAAGCTAATCTGGAAAAACATTCTTTTGACAAAATTGTATATTGGAAAGAACCAGACGGCTGGATAAACTCCCCTAAAGCCAAATTTATCTATCAAAATTATACTTTTTTAAAATTAAAACTTCAGGAACTAAAAAATCCAAAAACGGATTATTTTGTTACTACAGACGGACTAAATCAGTTTATTTTTGAATCCAGCGAATACGAAATGTATTTCAATAATTGCAATGAATCTAAAGAATGGATTTATCCCGTAAAAAGTATCATTATCCACCCAAAAAACAAGAATGATCTTGGACAGGATCACATTCAGTTTTTACGAACAGAAAATGGATATAAATTAATAAGTGTTTCTTCTAAAAAAGATAACCTTAAATAATTCATTTCGGTTTCGTACAAAGTTTAACTTTGTAAAAAAGTAAACCATGAAGAATTTTTTATTTTTATTCATCGCTATAATCTTCGAAATCATTGCAACTTCTGCATTAAAAAAGTCCGAAGAATTTACCAAATTAATTCCAAGTATCATTACCGTAATTGGATATTGCGGTGCATTTTATTTTCTAAGTTTTGCCATTAGAACCATTCCTGTAGGGTTTGCTTACGCAATCTGGTCCGGAGTCGGGATTGTTTTAATTACTGCAATTGGCGCTATATTCTTTAAAGAAATACCAGATTTACCCGCCATAATTGGATTAAGTTTAATTATCCTTGGCGTAGTTGTAATTAATGTTTTTTCTAAAACCACAGCGCATTAGTTTTTTGTTTCAAGTTTCATGTATCACGTTCGGGCACAACTTAAAACAAAAAAAAACTCCGCAAGTTTCGGA